>NZ_JBEXMD010000012.1:0-258329 GCF_040610315.1 Amycolatopsis sp. NPDC004169 | reverse complement strand
CTGTTGTGATCACTCAGTCTTCCCCAACACGCCGCTCTTCGGTTTGGTGGTTGTCGCGGCGGGGGTGCGGGGGGTGGGGGGCCGGGGCGGGGTGGCACGGCCGGGCGCACCGGTGGTTTGATCGGGGAACCGACGACATGGGGGTGCTTCGATGCCGCAGAAGGCGTTCCGGTTCGGCGTGGTCGCGACCGCGACCGAGGGTGGCGGGCAGTGGCTCGCCACCGCTCGCCGAGCCGAAGAGCTCGGCTATTCGACGCTGCTGTGCCCGGACAACCTGAACATGCCGACGCCGACCGCGGCCCTCGCCGCGGCCGCCGCGGCGACGACCGAGCTGCGTGTCGGCTCGTTCGTGCTGGCCAGCCCGCTGCGCACCGCCCGGGCGGCGGCCTGGGAGGCGCACAGCCTGACCGTCGTCACGGAGGGCCGGTTCGAGCTCGGCCTCGGCACCGGGCGGCCGGAAATGCGGCAGCAGGCCGAAGAACTCGGGCTGCCCTACGGCTCGGGGCAGGAGCGGCTCGACTCGATTTCCGAAACGATCGACCACGTCCGCCGTCTCGACGGCGACGCGCACACGCCGGTGATGATCGCCGCCGGCGGCCCGAAGGTGCGCCGCCTCGCCGGGCTGAAGGCCGACATCGTCACGATGGCCGGTGGGGTGCTGACCACCCGGGAGGAAATGACCGGCTACGTCGAAGAAGTCCGTGCGGCGGCCGGTGACCGCGACATCGAGTTCGCGATGAACATCTGGGTCGTCGGCGACGAGGTGCCGCCGTGGATCCGCGGCTTCATCGGGGTCGACGCCGAGACGCTGATCGAGCACGACTCCCTCGGCCTGCTCCGCGGCGACAGCGCCGACGACATGGCGGCCGAGCTCGAACGCCGCCGCGAGGAACAGGGCGTGAACTACTTCAGCGTCAACGGCGCGTTCCTGGAGCAGTTCGCTCCGGTCGTGGAGCGGCTGGCGGGGAAGTGAGCGTCGCCGGGTCGGTGTTGGCGCCGCAGAGCAGGACGGCGACCCGCTCGCCCGGCGCGGGCCGGTAGGCGCCGGAGAGCAGGGCGGCGAACGCGGCCGCCCCGCCGGGTTCGACGGCGAGGCGGTAGCGGTCCCACAGCGCCGCCCGCGCCCCGGCGATCGCGCTGTCGTCCACCAGCACCGAGCCCGCGTCCGTGCGGGTGGCGACGGCGAAGGCGATGTCGCCGAGCCGGGACGCGCCCAGCGAGTCGGCGGCGATCCCGGAGACGTCGACGGAGACCGGCGCGCCCGCGGCCAGTGCCTCGTGCAACGTCGGGATCGTGCGCGGTTCGACGCCGACGACGCGCGCCCGGCCCTCGACCGCGGCGGCGACCCCGGCCAGCAGCCCGCCGCCGCCGACCGCGACGAGGATCGTGTCCAGGCCGCCGGTCTGCTCGAGCAGCTCCAGGCCGAGGGTGCCCTGCCCGGCGCAGATGTCGGGCTGGTCGTAGGCGTGGCAGAAGAGCTCGCCGGAGTTCGCCGCGTGCTTCACGGCCGCGTCGTAGGCGTCGGCGTACTTCTCGCCGGCCAGCTCCACCGCCGCGCCGAGCTGCCGCAGCTTCGCGACCTTCACCGCGGGCGCGGTGGCCGGGACGTAAACCCGCGCGGGGAGCCCGAATTCCCGGGCGGCGTAGGCGACGGCCAGTCCGGCGTTGCCGCCGGAGGCGGTCACGACCCCGGCGACCTCGCCCGCGGCGATGATCCGGTTGAACGCCCCGCGGGCCTTGAACGACCCGGTGTGCTGCACCTGCTCCAGCTTGAACCACACGCCTTCGTCCGCGGCGAGCACCGGCGTCCGGCGGACCCGGCCCTCGATGCGCGCGGCCGCCCGTTCGACATCCGCAGTGCTGATCATGGCTCCAGGATGCGCGCGGGTGGTCGTAAGCACCAGCGACGTCTCCTATGCTGGATCAAGCAGCACTTACGGCTGGAGGCTCCCGTGCTCGACGCCCACCGCCTGGCCGTGCTGGCGGAGGTGGCGCACGCCGGCTCGATCGCCGCGGCCGCGCGCCGGCTTTCCTTCACCCCGTCCGCCGTTTCGCAGCAGCTGGCCAAGCTGGAGCACGACGTCGGCGCCCGGCTGCTCGACCGCCACGCCCGCGGCGTCACGCTCACACCGGCCGGGGAGGCGCTGCTCGTCCACGCCGAGGCGATCGTCGGGGAGCTGCGCACGGCCGAGCGGACGGTCCGCGGTCTGCTCGAGGAGGAGCTCACCGTCGGCACGTTCGCGAGCGCGGGCATGACACTGGTGCCTGCCGCGCTCGCGGAGTTCCGCCGCGAACACCCCGGCGTGGCGCTGCGGCTGCTGGACCTCGAGCCGCCCGACGGGTACGGCCTGGTCAGCTCCCGCGAGCTCGACCTGCTGATCACCCACCGCTACCCGGGCGCGCCGCTGCCCGACCCGCGCGGCCTGCAGCGGTCGCTGCTGCGCACGGAGCGGTTCCGGCTGATCCTGCCGCCGGGACACCCGAAAGCGCGGGTCCGCCGGCTCACGCTGCACGCACTGGCCGCCGAGGACTGGATTTCCGGCAGCCCCGGCGTGCCCAACCGGGCGTGCCTGGAGCAGCTCGCCGATGCGGCAGGTGTCCGGCTGCGGGTGGCCTACGAGACGCGGGACTACCAGGTGATCGTGGCGCTGGTGGAGGCCGGGCTGGGCATCGCGTTCGTGCCGGAGAGCGTGCTCGAGCGGGTGGGGACGGCCCGCGTCGAGGTGCGCGACGCGGCGGACGCCCGCCCGGCCCGGGACGTCTTCCTGGTCCACCACCGGCGCCCCGGCCGGCTGGTCACCGAGATGGTGGCGCGGCTCAGCCGGTGATCCGGCCTTCGAACCGCGCCGAAGCCGCCCGCAGCGCGTCGAAGCACGCCCGCACCGCGCCGCGGTCCTCCTCGCCCGCCCGGCAGATCGCGTGGATCGTGCGGGTCAGGGCCGGCCGCGTGGTCAGGATGCGGACGCCCTCCGGGAGCCGGTCGCGGGCCAGGCGGGGGACCAGCGCCGCGCCGACGCCGCCCGCCACCAGGGCCAGCTGGGTCGGGTAGCCGCCCACCGCGCAGCTGATCCGCGGCTCCAGCCGCTGCTTGCGCAGCACCTGGACCAGCCACTCGTAGCACCCGGACCCGGCGCTCCAGCCGATCCACGGCAGATCGTCCACTTCGGACAGGTCGACCGCCTTGCGGTGGGCCAGCCGGTGCCCGGCGGGCAGGGCGAGGTCGGCGACGTCGGAGAACAGCGCGATGCTCGTCGTCGACGGCGGGAGCACCGTCGGGCGGTCGTTCCAGCTCTCCAGCACGGCGACGTCGAGGTCGCCGGCCAGCACGCGGGGCATCGTCTGCTCGGCCTCGCCCTCGTGCAGCGTCACCGCCAGCCGCGGGTGCTGCGCGGCGAGGGTGGCCAGCGCGGGCGGCAGCAGCGCGTGCACCGTCGTCGGGATCGCGCCGATCCGCAGCGGCCCGATGACGTCTTCGCGCAGCGACTCCAGGTCGGCCTTCGCCTCGGCGACCTGGGCGAGGATCCGCTCCGCGTGCCCGGCCAGCACCAGCCCCGCCTTCGTCAGCCGGACCCCGCGGCCGCGGGGCTCCAGCAGCGGCTGGCCTGCTTCCCGTTCCAGCTTCGCCAGCTGCTGCGACACCCCCGACGGTGTCACGTGCAGGGAATCGGCCGCCGCGGCGACCGAACCGTGGGTGGCGACCGCGTGCAGCGCCCGCATCCGCTCGAGTCCGAACACGGTAGGGATGCTACCGAATTCCCGGCAGGAACATTCGCTTGTCCTTGACAGTCGGCGCCCGCAGGCTGGAGGCGTGCTCACGACCGTGCCCACCCTGAGGCCCACCCGCCGCCTCGACCCGCGGCTGCTCGCTGCGCTCGGCAGCTTCTGCATCTCGTTGTCGTCGGTCTTCATCAAGGTCTCGCACGTCAGCGGCAGCACCAGCGCGTTCTGGCGCTGCCTGCTCGCGCTGCCGGTGCTGCTCCTGCTGGCCCGGCGCGAACGGCGGAAGGGCGGCCGGCGCCGCGTGCTCTTCCCGCTGCTGGCCGGGGCCGGGCTCGGCCTGGACTTCGTGCTGTGGGGCGAAGCGATCCCGCGGGTCGGCGCCGGCATCGCGACCGTGCTCCTCGCCGTGCAGGTGGTGATCGTGCCGCTGCTGGCGTTCGCGTTCCTGGCCGAGCGGCCGTCCAAGCGGTTCCTCGCCGCGGTGCCCGTGCTGCTCGGCGGGATCGTGCTGGCCGGCGGGTTCGCCGGCACCGGCTCGTTCGGCCCGGACCCGGTCACCGGCGCGGTCGCGGCGCTGCTGGCCGGCGCCGGGTACGCCGGCTACCTCTTCCTGATCCGGCTCAGCGGCGGCACCGGCACCCAGGCCCATTCGCTCGTGCTGGCGACCGTCTCCGCCGGCGCGGTCGCCGTCGTGCTCGGCGTCCCGACCGGCACGCTCGACCTGACGCCCGGCCTGCCCGCGTTCGGCTGGCTGGTCGCGCTCGCCGTCGTCGGCCAGCTGGCGGGCTGGCTGCTGATCTCCGCCGCGCTGCCCCGGATGTCGGCCACCACCGGCGCGACGCTGATGCTGCTGCAGCCGGTCGGGGCGGTGCTGCTCGGCATCGGGCTGCTCGGGGAGACGCCCGGGTGGGCGCAGCTGGCCGGCTGCGCGGGCGTCGTCGCCGCGGTCTGTTTCGCCGGCGGTGGACGTTCTGCGCGCGAAGGCCGTCCCGGCTAACGTCGCGGGCATGCGAGTGCTGGTGGCCGGGGCGTCGGGGTTCGTCGGCAGCAGGCTGTGCCCGGCGTTGGAGGAGGCCGGGCACGAGGTGCTCGCGATGACCCGCCACCCCGCGAAGTACCGCGGCGCCGGGAAAGCCGTCCGCGGCGACGTCGCCGACGTCGGCTCGCTGCGGGACGCGCTCAAGGGGGCCGAGGCCGCGTACTACCTCGTGCATTCACTCGACAGTGCGGACTTCAAGCGCCGCGACGCCGACGCCGCGCGCGCGTTCGCCAGGGCCGCGGAGGGCGCGGGCCTGCGCCGGATCGTCTACCTCGGCGGCCTCGGGGACGACGACGACTCGCTGTCGGACCACCTGGCCAGCCGCCGCGAGGTCGAGCGGCTGCTGGGGGAGACCGGCGTGCCGGTGACGGTGCTGCGCGCCGGGATCGTGGTCGGCCACGGCGGCACGTCGTGGGAGCTGACCCGGCAGCTGGTCGAGCACCTGCCGGCGATGGTGACCCCGCGCTGGGTCAACACCCGCACGCAGCCGATCGCGATCGCCGACGTCGTCCGCTACCTGGCCGGCGTCCTCGACCACCCGGAGGCCGCCGGGCGGACGTTCGACATCGGCGGCCCGGAGGTGCTGGCCTACCGCGACATGCTGCAGCGGGTGGCCGCGATCGAGGGCCGCCCGCTGGTGATCCTGCCGGTGCCACTGCTGTCCCCGCGGCTGTCGTCGTACTGGCTGTCGCTGGTCACGGACATCGACGTGCCGACCGGCCGGGCGCTGATCGACTCGATGACCAACGAGGTCGTCGTCCGCGACGACTCGATCCGCCGGATCGTCGAGTTCGAGCCGATGGGCTACGACGAGGCGGTCCTGCAGGCGCTGGGCGAGCGCGCGAAGAGCCGTCGGTGAAGCCGTTGCTCGCCGCCGTGACCGCCGCCGGCTCCGGCCTGCTCGGCGCGTCACTGGCCAGCCGGCCCGGATCCCGCCGCTTCCACGTGCTCACCGCGTCGGTCGCGGCGACCTGGCTCGCGGGCGCCCATGCGGCCGGGCCGGTGCGCCGGGGACGCGGGGACATCGTGCAGCCGGCGGCCGTGGGGGCGGGCGCCTTCGGCGTGTTCTACGGGTGCGCGCTGGTGGCCCGCCGCATCCCGCTCCTGCGCAGCGCGATCACCGGCGTGCTGGACCACGCCCACCGCGGCTCCAGGGCTTCGGTGGCGGCCACGGCGTTGCTGACGGGAGCGGCGGAGGAGGTGTTCTTCCGCGGCGCGCTCTACGACGCGGCAGGGCCACGGGCTTCGACGGCGGTGTACGTGCTTTCGACGACGGCGACGAGAAACCCCGCGCTGGTGCTGGCCTCGGCGGTGATGGGCACGCTGTTCGCGTGGCAGCGCGGGCGTTCGGGCGGGGTGCAGGCGCCGCTGCTGACGCACGTGGTCTGGTCGGCGCTGATGCTGGCCTTCATGCCGCGCCTGTTTCCGCCCGAAACGCTCGACTCGTCCGGTGTGCGCGCGCCAAGATGACTCCTCGTGCGGATTCTCCCCGCGGCGTTCGCCGTTCTTGTCCTCGCCGGCTGCCAGGCCGAAGTGCCCGGCCGGGCGTCGGGAGACGGATTCGTCGTGAAAGACGGGACGCGGCTGCGGTTCCGCCCGGTGCTGGGCGAGCTGCCGCCCGGGCCGGCGGCCGGCGCACCGGGAGAGCGACAGAGCACGAACCCCGTCGCGCAGGAGGCCGCGGCGCGAGCGCTCGACTGCGGCCGGGACGCACCGGACACCCTCGACGGCCGGGACGATCCGGCCCTGCCGCTGGTCAGCTGTGACGCCCTGACCGGCGCACGGTACGTCCTCGGCCCGGGGTTCCTCAGCGGCGCGGACGTGGGGTGGGTGGAAGCCCGGCTCGATCCGGCGACCGGGAGCTCCGTCGTCAACCTCGGCTTAACCGCGGCCGGGGCGCGGACGTGGGCGGAGTGGACCGGGCGCAACGTCGGCAACCAGGTCGCGATGGTCGTGCGGAGCCGGGTGCTCACCGCGCCGCAGATCCAGGCCGCCATCACCGACGGCGCCACGCAGATCTCAGGCCGGTTCACGCTGCCGGAAGCCGAGCAGCTGGCGCGCGACATCACCGGCGCCTGAGGCCTCAGCAGGGGCGCGCTTCGCGGCAGGCCTCCGTGTTCGTCTTGCTGCTCGCCTGCTGCAACAGCGTGTAGAGCGTCTCGCGCTGGTCGTCGCTCAGTGCGCTGAACACCTCGTCCTCGACCGCCGCCAGGGCGAACTCGGCGCGCGCCAGCAGCTTCGCGCCCACGTCGGTCAGCTCGACCAGGTGCCGTCGGCGGTCCTCGGGTGAGCGGCGCCGCTCGACCAGGTTCTCCGTCTCCAGCTCGTTGAGCAGGGTGACCACGTTCGTGCTGTCCATTTCCAGGAACTTCGCCAGGTCCTGCTGCGAGCTGCCGCCGGCGTCGCGCAGCACCGTGAGGGCGATCAGGTGGCGCGGCCGCAGGCCGAGCGGGGCCAGCACCGACTCGCTGCGCAGCCGCAGCCGGCGCGCGAGGTGGTCGAGCAGCGCGCCGCAGCGGTGCGGGGGCTGGTTGACGACCGGGAGCGAGGTCATGCGCCCAGTATATGGGCAGTCCAATGGTCGATGTGCTATCAATAGTTTGTCCTACACCAACGATCTATGGACGGCTAACGACATGGCTCATCTCCTGCACATCGACTCGAGCATCCAGGGCGACGCCTCGGTGAGCCGGCGGCTCAGCGCCCGGGCCGCGGCGGCGTGGCGCGCCGCGCACCCGGACGGCACGGTCACCTACCGCGACCTGGGGGCGAACCCGCTCCCGCACCTCGACGCGACGAGCGGCCTCGCCGACCGGGTGCCACCGGAGCAGCACACGCCGGAGCAGGCGGCGGCCTGGGCGCGGACCGTCGAGGTGATCAGCGAGGTCAAGGCGGCCGACACCGTGCTGCTGGGCCTGCCGCTGTACAACTTCGGCCCGCCGAGCAGCGTCAAGACCTGGGTCGACCACCTCATCGCCCCCGGGCTTTCGGTCGACCAGGAGACCTACACCGGCCTGCTCGGCGGCCGCGAGTTCGTCGTGCTGGCCAGCCGGGGCGGCGGCTACGGCGAGGGCACGCCCCGCGAAGGCTGGGACCACGCCCAGCAGTGGCTGCCGCACGGCGTCTCCCTCACCGGCCTCGAGCCGCGGTTCATCACCGCCGAGCTGACGCTGGCGCCGGCCCGCCCGGCGATGGCGGACCTCGTTCCGCTCGCCGAGGAGAGCCTCGCCGCGGCGGAGCGCGCCATCGACGAGCTGTGGGTCCAGGCCCGGGTCTGAGCCGGAGCAGGAGGGCCCGACGCCGAGGAGCTCCGGCTTGGCGCCCGTGATGTCCGGCCGCGCGGCGGAGTACGCGCGGCCGGCGTCGGTCCACCCCGGCTCGACCGCCTGCGTGTCGAGCGGCGAGCAGCTCACCCCGACGGCAGCAACGCCCGGGCCGGGCGGTACCGTGCCGCGGCGGGCGGACTGACGTGGTGCGGCTTGGGCCGCACCCGGGGCGAGGAAGGTCGGGTTTGAGCGCGCACACCTCCCAGATGGACGACATCCGGCTCGTCGCGCAGCCCAGCGCGCTGCCGGTCACCGAGCTGTTCGTCCGCCTCATCCTCACCGACTGGTCCCTGATGCCGATGCTGGATCAGGTGACCGGCACGGCGAAACACCTGGTCGGCGCCGTGATCGACGCCAGTGACCCGAAGGCGCCCGCCTTCGTCACGCTGCGGCTGCGGCTGCACGCCGAAGTGCTGTCGATCGAGGTCGACGACGACGTCCCCGGCCGTCCGGACACCCCGGGCCGGCCCGGCGAGCGGATGGGCGTCGCGCCCGCCGACGGCGGCGGCCGGACCACCTGGTGCGAACTCCCCCTGCCGGGTGGGATGTCCGCGCGGCAGGTCCGCCTGCCTCGGCGCCAGGACCGCCGCACGCTGGTCGACGAGCCCGTCTCGGGCGACCCGGTGGCCGCCGACCCCGAGGTCCTCGAACGCCTGCTCACCCGGCTGAGCGGCTGGTCCGGCCAGAGCTGAACGCTTTCGCCCGCGCGTCCGTGCCTCCAGGCAGGGGCTGACGTGTGGACGCGAGGAGGCAGCCGCCGTGCGGATCGTGATCGCGGAGGACGACGCCCTCCTGCGGGAGGGACTGGTGCTGCTCCTGCGCAGCGAAGGGTTCGAGGTCGCCGCCGCCGTCGACCACCCCGGTGACCTGGTGACGTCGGTCGAGAGCGTGGAACCGGACCTGGCCGTCGTCGACGTCCGGATGCCGCCGACGTTCACCGACGAAGGGCTCCAGGCCGCCCTCGAAGCCCGGCGCCGCGTGCCCGGCCTGGCGATCCTCGCGCTCTCGGCGTTCGTCGAAGACGGCTACGCGGGTGACCTGCTGGCCGCCGGCGGCGGGGGCGCCGGGTACCTGCTCAAGGAGCGCGTCGGCAAGCCCGACGAGTTCCTCGGCGCCCTCCGGAGCGTCGCCGCCGGCGGCACGGTCCTCGACCGGGACGTCGTGGCCGTCCAGCTCGCCCGGCCCCGGCCCGGCGACCCGGTGGCGAACCTGACCGCCCGCGAACGCGAAGTCGTGGCCCTGCTGGCCGAAGGCCATTCGGTGCCGACGATCGGGCGGCTGCTCGGCATCGGCACCGCCGCGGCCCGGCAGCACGCCGGGGACGTCAGCACGAAGCTGCGCGTCCCCGACGGTGCCCAGGCGATGCTCAGCTACCTGCGGGCGTGAGCACCTCGGCCTGCCGCTCGCGGTAGCGGGCCACGGTGGCCAGCTTGACGTCTTCGTAGCCGCGGACCAGGTCGGGCAGCTCGGCCAGGGCCAGCGCCCGCGCCCGGTCCGGCGTGCGGAACGCCTCCAGGACGACCGTGCGGTAGTCCTCGATCAGCTCCCGCTCGACCCGCCGCACCTCGGCGCGGCCGAACGGGTCGAAGCGGGTCCCGCGCAGCCGCCGCAGCGCGTGGAGCAGCCGGAACGCCGGCCGGAACCACGGGCCGAGGCTGATCTTGCGCTGCATGCCCAGCGCGCGCAGCACCGGCGGGTGCAGCCGGTAGGCGTACCGCGTGCCCGCGCCGAACTGCTCCTCGAGGCCGTCGGTGAACGCCGGGTCCAGCGACAGCCGCGCGACCTCGTACTCGTCCTTGTACGCCATCAGCTTGTACAGGTGCTTCGCGACGGCCTCGGTGATCTCCGTCGGCCCGTCCTCCAGCACCCGCACCCGCTCGACGAACTCCGCGTACGCGCGGGCGTAGGCCTTGTCCTGGTAGGCGATCAGGTCGGGGACGCGGATGTCGAGCAGCCGGGCCAGCTCGGAGCCGGGCTCGGCCTGCACCAGGGCCCGCACGGCGCCGGGCTTCGCCGTCCGGACGGGCTCCGGGGTGTCCGCCGGGGGCTCGGCCACGAGCAGGCGGCCGCGGCGGAACGCCTGCAGGTTGGCGGCGACCTGCGTGCCGTTGAGCTCGATGGCGCGTTCGATGGCCGACGCGGGCAGCGGGAGCGCGCCGGTCTGGAAGGCCGCGCCGAGCTGCAGCACGTTGGCGAACTGGTCGTCGTCGAAGAACTCCTCGGCCAGGCCGCGCGCGTCCAGCGACACCGTGCGCGCCGTGGCCGCTTCCAGCGGCGCGAGCACGCTGCCGGGGTCCGGGAAGGACACCGTCGTGTCGACGACCATCCGGCCGGTCGGCACCTCGGTCGTGGAGACCACGGCGGTCGTGCGCGCCGGATCGGCCACCCCGAGGTTCGCCGCGTCCGCCCCGACCAGCGCGTCGCAGGCCAGGTAGAGGTCGCATTCGCCGGCGGCGAGCTTCGGGGCCTGCTCGACCGGTTCCGCCGTCACCTTGAGGTCGGAGACGACCGCGCCGCCCTTCTGCGCGAGCCCGGTCTGGTCGAGCGTGCGGACGTGCCGGCCGTCGAGCACCGCGGCGGTGGCGAGGATCTGCGTCACGGTGACCACGCCGGTGCCGCCGATCCCGGTGATCCGCACGGTGAAGTCGGTTCCGCGGGTCTCCGGGGCCACGATCGCGTCGGCGGCCAGCCGGGCGGTCTTCTTGCGCCGCTTCTTCCCGGACGGCACCACGGTGACGAACGACGGGCAGTCCCCGGCCAGGCAGGAGTAGTCGACGTTGCACGACGACTGGTGGATCGCGGTCTTGCGGCCGAACTCGGTCGCCACCGGCTGCACGGACAGGCAGTTCGACTTGGTGCCGCAGTCGCCGCAGCCTTCGCAGACGCGCTCGTTGATCACCACGCGCGTCGCAGGCGCGGTCTGCTTGCCGCGACGGCGTTTCCGGCGCTTCTCGGCCGCGCACTCCTGCTCGTGGATCAGCACGGTGACGCCCTTGACCTCGGCCAGTTCCTCCTGCGTGCGCAGGAGTTCGCTGCGGTCGCGCACCTCGACGCCGCCGGGCAGCTTCCGGTGCTTGGCCGGTGCGTCGCTGGTGATCACGACCCGCTTCGCGCCTTCGACGAGCAGCAGCTGGGCGACCTTCTCGACGGGCAGCCCGCCGACCGCGTCCTGGCCGCCGGTCATCGCCACGGCGGAGTTGTAGAGCAGCTTGTAGGTGATGTTCACCCCGGCCGCGACCGCGGCGCGCACGGCGAGGCTGCCGGAGTGGGTGAACGTGCCGTCGCCGATGTTCTGGACGAAGTGCTCGGCTTCGACGAACGGCGCCATGCCGATCCACTGGGTGCCTTCGCCACCCATCTGCGTCACCCCGAGCACGGTGCCGACCTGGTCCGGCTCCATGAACAACGCCATGGTGTGACAGCCGATGCCGGCGCCGACCAGCGTCCCTTCCGGCACCTTCGTCGACGAGTTGTGCGGGCAGCCCGAGCAGAAGTACGGCGTGCGGGCGAGCAGCGGGACGGCGATCCGCTCGCGGCGGCGGCGTCCGCGGTAGGCGTCGACCGACGGGATCCCCGCCGGCAGGATCCTGGCCAGTCCGGCGGCGATGCCGTCCGGGTCCAGCTCGCCGAGCTCGGTGAACAGCGTCCGGCCGCCGCGGTCCTTCTTGCCGAGGATCCTCGGCGCGTCGGGGACGCCGTAGAGGATTTCCTTGAGTGCGGTTTCGACGAAGGCGCGCTTCTCCTCGACGACGACGATCTCGCCGAGGCCGTCGGCGAACTCGCGGACGATCGACGGCTCGACGGGGTGGATCGCGCCGAGCTTGAGGATGCGGATGCCGTGCTTCTCCTCGTCCAGGCCGAGGGTGCGCAGCGCCTGCTGCAGGTCCAGGTAGGACTTCCCGGCGGAGACGATGCCGATCCGGTCGGCGGGACCGCGCGCGGTGATCCGGTTGATCCCGCTCGCGCGCAGGTACTCGAGGGCCAGCGGCAGCCGGACGGTGAAGAGGCTGCGTTCGAGCTCGGCCAGGCCGGCGCCGAGCAGCCGCGAGGTCGGTGTGTGCCGGTAGGCCTTCTCGAGCCGCGGCGCGGTCCACTGTGGACTCACTGTGGCGGTGCCGGAGGCGTCGGCGACGTTGGCGACGACCTTGAGCGACGTCCACAGCCCGCTGGCCCGCGACAGCTCGACGGCGTGCATGCCGAGGTCGAGGACGTCCTGGGCGTCGGACGGGAAGAGCACGGGGATGGCCAGGTCGGCGAGGGCGAGCTCGGAGGCGCAGGGCACAGTGGAGGACTTCGCGTTGGGATCGTCGCCGACGAGTGCGACGGCGCCGCCTCGGGGGTCGGTGCCGGCCAGGTTGGCGTGGCGGAGGGCGTCGGAGGCGCGGTCGAGACCGGGTGCCTTGCCGTACCAGAAGCCGGTCACGCCCTTGCGGCCGCCCACCCCCGCGACGAGCTGGCTGCCCAGCACCGAAGTCGCGGCCAGCTCCTCGTTCAGGCCGGGCCGGTGGACGACGTCGTACTTCTCGAGCAGCGTGGCGCGGCGGCCGAGTTCGAGGTCGTACCCGGCCAGCGGCGAGCCCTCGTAGCCCGAGACGAAGACGGCCGGGTCGCCGCCGAGGGCGCGGTCGTGGCGGACGCGGTCGAACAGCAGCCGGACCAGGGCCTGCACCCCGGTCAGGTGCACGGTTCCCGCCTCCCGCAGATAGCGGTCCTCCAGCGTGAACGTCTCTACGGCGCGGCTCCCTTCGCCTTCGTTTCGGGCACGATGCGATGTGGGCCACAGCCGCGCAACAGGCGTGTTGCTTTTGCGGGGTGGTACGCAAAGTTTCGTGGCTTCTGGTGCTGTTTGACGCGGATTTTTGCGTGTGTCTAGGCTCTGACGCATGCCCGAAGAGCTGCTCGACGCGACCGACCACGAGATCCTCGGCCTGCTGCGCGAGGACGCCCGCCGCACGCTGTCCGACATCGCCGCCCGCGTCACCCTGTCCACGGCGGCGGTCAAGCGCCGCATCGACCGGCTGCGGGAGACGGGGGTGATCACCGGGTTCACGGTCCAGGTCGACCACGCGAAGCTGGGCTGGGGGATCGAGGCGTTCACCGAGCTGAGGTTCGTGGGCAACGCGAAGGTCGACGAGATCCTGCGGACGACGACGCGGATGCCGGAGGCCCAGGCGGTGTTCACCATCGCGGGCGACCCGGACGCGCTGGTGTGGCTGCGCGTCCGGGACATGGCCCACCTGCAGAAGACGATCGACGAGATCCGGCGGCACCACCAGGTCACGGGGACGAAGACGCTGATCGCGCTGGAATCCTGGTCGCGTTAGCCGTGGAGATCGTGTCTTTGGCGCAGCGGCCGGACCTTTTCGAGGCGGTGTACGGGATTCCGTATCCGCCGGAGTCGCCGCGGTTCATGGAGGGGAGCTTGACCAGCTCGCTCGTCCGCGGGCGGCGGGTGGCGCGGCTTTGGCCGCATCTGGTGGTGGCGTTGCTGGAGGGCGGGGTTCCGGTGGCGCGGGGGATCATGGTTCCGTTCCGGTGGCGGTCGGGTTATCCGGATCGTGGCTGGGACGAGGTCGCCGTTCGGGCGGCCGAGGACGCTCTTGACGGTGTTGCCCCGGATACTGCGTGCGGGCTGGAGATCGCTGTGCATCCCTCTTGGCAGGGGCGTGGTTTGTCCTCGCTCGTTCTTGCCGCCATGCGGGATGCTGTTGCTGCGGCCGGTCTTTCGTCGCTGGTCATTCCTGTTCGGCCGCCCGACAAAGCTTCGGATCCTGGTTCCGCCATGGCCGACTACGCCTTCGCCGTTCGCTCGGATGGGCTTCCGGTCGATCGGTGGCTGCGGACCCATGTCCGTGCCGGCGGTGTGATCGCCGGGGTTGCTTCCTGTTCGGCTACCGTTCAGGGGTCGCTGGCTTCGTGGCGGCGGTGGACCGGGTTGCCGTTCGATCGTGCCGGGTCGGTGGTCGTTCCGGGGGCTCTTGCTCCCGTGTTCGTGTCCACTGTGGGGGATTTCGCGGTCTACGTCGAAGCCAACGTCTGGGTGGTGCATCCGGTGGCTCGGTCTTGAAGGAACGCACCGGCTAACTGCGCAGCAGTACTCCCGAAGTCCGCTCCCGCTCGAAGAACGTCTCCGGCCACTCGATCGAATCCGGCGGCGCATCGATCGCCGTGGCCCGGCGGCGCAGCTCCGCCAGGTACTCCGCGTCCAGGACCGCCCTCGCCGACAACGGTTCCCGCAGCAAGAGATCCGCCGGGCCCTCGTACAGATACGCGTCCACGCCCGGATAGCCCCGCGTCCCCGGCGGATAGTCGCGGTTCACCGGAAAGTACGTCGCCAAAAGGGAACCCAGCCACGAACCCCGCATCGGCACCAAAGCCGGCCGAGGACCCAGCCTCTGCTCCAACCGCGCGTTGTCCGCCGTGAACCCGCGATGGTCCGCGATCACGTACGCCGCGCCCGGGTACTCGCGCTCCAAGCGGGCCACCGCGGCGCTGCCTCCGTCGTGCGTCAAGTGGCCCAACCCGAACAACATCAGCACCTTGCGGTTCTTCTGCAGCACCTGCGTCTTCACCACCGACGCGATCGACGCGTCGCGGTCCAGGAACGGCTCCAGGTCCGCCGGTGCGTGCACCCGGCTCCAGTCGACCGGGGGATCGGCGGCCAGCACCCGGATCTTCCGCTCCGCCGGCAAAGTCGTATTGATCTGGCGGACCAGGGCGAACAACTGCTCGTAGTACGTCGAGAACCCGCAGCTCGGCTGCGTCGTGTCGCGCCACACCCTGCTGATCTCCGGCGCCGAGCCCCCGGCGGTGTACGTGTCCAGCAACGGCTGGAGACGCGCGTTGCCGCACTCCACCGCGATGTCGTTCACCCGGCCCGGGAAGCGGGGGTCGCGGATCAGGTCGAACACGAACGTGCCCACGTCCGGGCTGGACTTCGCCACGATCGCGTGGCCGTCGAACGCCGCCAGCAACGCCGCCGCCGGGTCCGGGCGTTGGCCGGCCGCGTCCGCCGGGGTGACCAGCAACGTCGTGGCCGCCAAGACGGCCAGGAAGAGTCGCACGAGAAGCTCCTCGGGTAATTCCCCCACTGTCTTACGACTGTAAGACAACTCGGCCAGCATCCAGGGCGGCCAGGGGCCGTGTCAAGGCCGGGTCAGTGGCGGAACGCCTCCGCCAGCCACCACGATCCGCCGTCGTCGGCGATCTTGGCGTCGATCACCAAGGGGGCCGACCGAGGTCCCGCCAGCCATTCGCGCACCGCCGGCAGGTCGTCCGGCGAGCGGACCGTCACGCCCGTGCAGCCGAAGCCGCGGGCGACGGCCGCCAAGTCCGTGTCGGGGAACCGGACCGTCGTCATGTCCGCGTCGCCGAAGTGGTGGACCTCCGCTCCGTACGCCGCGTCGTTGTAGACGATCACCACCAGCGGCAGGCCCAAGCGGACCGCGGTGTCCAGTTCGGACAGTGCCATCTGGAAGCCGCCGTCGCCCGTGCCGAGGACCGGCAGGCGGTCCGGCTGGGCCAAGGCCGCTCCGATCGCCGTGCCCAGACCGAGGCCGATGCTCTGGAACGCCTGGGTGAAGCAGAACCCGCGCTCGTCGGGGACCGACAGGTAGGCACTCGGGTAGCCCATGAAATTGCCCGAATCGATCGACACGATCCGCTCGGACGGCAGCAGCTCGTCGAGGAGCCCGCTCAGCGTCCGCGGGTCGATCCGGCCGTCGCCCGTCAGGTCTTCGTGCTCGACGTCGTTCCAGCGGCCCGTCGCGATCCGGGCCGCCACCTCGTCGGTGCGGTAACCCACCTGCGGAGGAACCAGGGCGAGCACGTCCGAGGCGGTGCAGGCGACGTCGCCGACCACACCCAGGTCGATCGGGCGGTGCGCGCCGAGCGCCGCCTGCTCCAGATCGACCTGGGCCAGCTTGGCGTGCGGGCTCAGCAGCTTGCCGTGGCGGGTGGTCCACATGTTCAGCGCGCAGCCCCAGCCGACGACCAGGTCGGCGCCCACGATCAGTTCGGCGGCCGCCGGGGACGCGAAGCCGCCCGAGATGCCCAGTGCGAACGGGTCGCCGTGGAACAGGCCGTGCGCGACCGCGGATGTCGCCAGCAGTGCGCCGCTGCGCGAAGCCAGCTCCCGGAGCACGTCGCCGCTGTCGCGGGCGCCGCGGCCGGCGATGAACACCGGGCGCTCGGCGGCCGCCAGGAGGTTCGCCAGCGCCGCCGCCGAGGCGGCGTCCGGCCGCACCGGGGCGGGGCCGGCGAGCACCGGCAGCGAAGGCGGGCCGGGCGCCGGCTGGGCCTGGACGTCGAGCGGCAGGTTCAGCACCACCGTCCGGCGCTGCTGGCGGGCCGTCCGGAACGCCCGCACGGTATCGGTCACCGCGCTCGCCGCCGAGTGCACGCGCTCGGGGACCGCGCCGACCGCCGCGGCCAGGCCGTCCTGGTCGATGCGGAAGTTCGACAGCACCGACGACCCCGCGGAGTCCGCGGTGAGCACCAGCACCGGCGTGCGGCTCTTGGCCGCCTCGGTGATCCCGGTGACGGCGTTGGTCAGCCCGCAGCCCTGGTGCAGCGACAGCACCGGCACCTCGCCGCTCATCCGGGCGTACGCGTCGGCCATGCTCGCCGCGCCGCCTTCGTGACGGGCCGCGACGAACCGGACGCCGCCCGCGCGCAGCGCGTTCGTCACCTCGAAGTTGCCGCTGCCGACCACGCCGAACGCGGTGCCGACGCCGAGGCCGGCCAGCGTCCGGCCGACGAGTTCGGCGACGTTCACCGCTCCACCAGGGCCAGCACCCGGGCCGGGCTGCCCGAGCCGCCGACGATCGGCAGCGGCGAGACCAGCAGCAGCACGCCGGCCGGCGGCAGCGCCGCGAGGTTCTGCAGCTGCGTGAGGCCGTGCTTGCCCGCCCCCAGCAGGAGCTCGTGGCAGGGGAACATCGGCTCGAGGCCGGGCGCCTGGCCCGCGTCGGTGCCGACGGTTTCGACGCCGAGCCCGGTGATCGGCGTTTCCTCCGCGAGCCACCGCGCGCACTCGGGCGAGACGCCGGGAGTGTGCGAGCCGGTCTCGTCGGCGTTGAGGAACTCCTCCTGGTCACCGCTGCGCGCGTCCCAGCCGGTGCGGTAGAGGAGCCAGCCGCCGTCGGGCAGCGGGCCGTGCTCGGCCGTCCAGGCGCGGACGTCGTCGATCGAAAGCAGGAAGTCCGGGTCCTCGGCCGCCCGCGCGGAGAAGTCGAGCACGACCGCCGGCGCCACCAGGGTCCGCAGCGGCACCCGCGAGACGTCGTGACCGTCCTTTCCGGACACCCAGTGCACCGGGACGTCCAGGTGGGTGCCGGTGTGCTCGCCGGTGTGGATGTCGTTCCAGTACCACCGCGGGCCGCGCTCGTCGTAGCGGCTGATCTCCTCCAGCCGGAACGGGATGGTGTTGGCGAACGGCTCCGGCAGCCGCAGGATCGGGGTGCTGGAGCTCAGCGGCGCGGTCAGGTCCACGATCTCGACCGCCCCGCCCGCGATCGCCTTGCCGAGCTCGTCCAACAACGCCATGCCTGCCTCCCGGTGCCGTGTGCGTCCGCTGATCGCCAACCCTATGCCTTGACACGCACGCGCCGGGAGGTGTTGTCTTAATGTCGTAAGACAATAGGAGGGTGGGCAGGGTGATCGAGTTCGTGCTCGACGGCCGCTCCCGGGTGGCCACGTACATGCAGCTGGTCGTCCAGGTGAAGCAGGCGCTGCGCGTGGGCCTGCTGCGGCCGGGCGACCAGCTGCCGAAGGTGCGTGACGTGGCCGAGGCGCTGGCGATCAACCCGAACACGGTGCTCAAGGCCTACCGCGAACTGGTGCTGGAGGGGCTGGCCGAGGGCCGCCCGGGGGTGGGCACGTTCGTCACCGGCAGCCTGGCCGGGCCCTCGCTGGGCCACCAGGCGCAGCTGCGCGACGAGCTGGTGGCCTGGCTGGAACGCGCCGAAACCGCGGGGATGTCGCCCGAAGACATCGCCGCCCTCATCGAAACCACGATCCGCGGCACCCGGGTGCCGCACGATCTGTCGTAGGGAGTCCGGAATGGAACTGGCGGTGGAAGCCAGGGCGCTGGGCAAGCGCTACGGGCGCACCTGGGCGCTGCGCGACTGCGCGCTGGAGGTGCCTGCCGGGCGGATCGCCGCGCTGGTCGGCCCGAACGGCGCGGGCAAGACCACGCTGCTGCACCTGGCCGTCGGGCTGCTGGAACCCGACGCGGGCGAAGTGCGCGTTTTCGGGCGGGAGCCGCGGTCCGCGCTGGCGGACGTCGGGTTCGTCGCGCAGGACACCCCGCTCTACCGCGACTTCACCGCGGCGGAACTGGTCACCATGGGCGGCAAGCTCAACCGCCGCCGCTGGGACGCCGCGCTGGCCCGCGACCGGCTGGCCGCGCTCGGCATCCCGCCCGGCAAACCGGTGGGGAAGCTCTCCGGCGGGCAACGCGCCCAGGTCGCACTGGCACTGGCGCTGGCCAAACGGCCGCGGCTGCTGCTGCTCGACGAGCCCATCGCCAGCCTGGACCCGCTCGCGCGCCGCGAGTTCATGCAGACGCTGATGGGTGCGGTGGCCGAAAGCGAGACGACCGTGCTGCTGTCCTCGCACCTGCTCGCCGACCTGGAACGCAGCTGCGACCACGTGATCGTCCTGCAGCGGTCCGAGGTCCGGCTGGCGGCCTCGGTCGACGAACTGCTCGCCGGCTTCTGCACGCTCACCGGCCCGCGGGCCGGCAGCGAATCCATCGCCGGGGTGGCCGAGGTGGTCCGCGCGAGCCACTCCGAGCGCCAGTCGACGCTGCTGGTCCGCCGCGGCGACGGCCCGATCGATCCACTGTGGACGGAGTACCGGGTGACCCTGGAGGACGTGGTGCTGGCGCACCTGGCCGACCCCGAGACCCGCGTCCCGGCGTCCGCGTGGGGGGTGCCGGCATGATCTGGCTGGTCTGGCGGCAACACCGCAAGCAGGCGCTGTTCACCCTCGCCGCACTGGTCGCGCTCGCCGCGGTCATGGTGCCCACGGGCCTTTCGATGCACGCGAAGTACGACAGTCTCGGCCTCGGCGCCTGCCGGTCCGCGCTCGGCAGTGCGTCGCTGATCACGCAGACGGAGGCGGCTTCGCGTTGTGAAAGCCTCGGCCACCAGTTCCAGCAGGAGTTCGGTGGGATGGTGTTCATCGCCGTGCTGTTCGTGGTCCTGCCGGTGCTGGTCGGCGTGTTCTTCGGCGCGCCGCTGGTGGCCCGCGAGGTCGAGCAGGGCACCCACCGTCTGGTGTGGACACAGGGGGTGACCCGGCTGCAGTGGGCGCTGGCCAAGTTCGGCCTCGTCGGGGCGATGACCACGGTGCTGGCGATCGGGTACGCGCTGGGCGTGTCCTGGTGGTTCGCGCCGCTGGTCGGCGCGAGCACCGGACGGCTGACCTACCTCTCCTTCGACGTCCAGGGGATCGTCCCGGTCGCCTACACGCTGTTCGCGCTGGCGCTGGGTGTCTTCGCCGGGACATTCTGGCGGAAGCTCGTGCCGGCCATGGGGCTGGCGCTGGTCGGGTTCGTGGCCGTCCGCGTCGCGGTCGAGGTGCTCGCCCGCCCGCGGTACCTGCCCGCGCAGAGCCTCACCTTCGCCCCCGGCGGCGGGCTGACGCCGAACCCGGCGTCCGGCAACTGGGTGATGGACGTCGGTGTCCGCAACGCGGCCGGGGACCTGGTCCTGCCGAACGCCCAGCTGGGCCCGTGCCCGCCCGGCGGCTGTGCCGACGCCGCGGCCGGGCCCGGCGCCCAGAACTGGATGCTGTACCAGCCGGGTGACCGGTTCTGGCTCTTCCAGGGCATCGAAACCGGGATCTTCGTGTTCCTGGCGGCGATCTTGGTGCTCCTCGCGCTCCGCCGGGTGCGCACGATCGCCTGACCGCACACCGCTCCCGGCGGTCACCCGCAGTCCGGCGGCCGATCGGGTGATCTGCCGGGCCAAGCGGGCGAACCCGCTCCGGACCGTCGGTGCCGGGTCGTAAGGTCGCACCCGGTGAGGGAGCACAACGGTTCGGCCGAGGGGCGCGCGGGGGATCCGGAACCGTGGCGGGTTTGCCTGGTGAACTCGTCGGGCCGGGCACTGGGCGCCGGGATGCTGCTGGGCGAATCCACGGTGCTCACCTGCGCGCACGTCGTGCAGGCCGCGGGGGAGGAAGCGCTTGCGGGCGCGCACGTGCTGGTGCGGTTCGTGGGTCTCGACGGCATGCCGGAGACGCTCGCCACCGTGCGGCCCGGCTGCTGGGTGCCGCCGGCGGAAGACGGCCGCGGCGACATCGCGCTGCTGGAGCTCGCCGAAGCCTTTCCGCACGTGCCCGGCGCTCCGCTGGTGCGCCTGGGCGCGGTGCGCGACCGCGTGGTCCACACCTACGGCTTCCCGGCACCGCACCGCTACGGCGTCTGGGTCAACAACGCCGAGCTGGCCGGTCCGGCCGGGGCCGGCGGGGAGTGGATCCAGCTGAACTCGCCGCTGCCCGGCGAGCGCGTCCGGCGCGGGTTCAGCGGCGCGGGCGTGATCGACAAGGCGACCGGTGCGGTGCTCGGCATGGTGGTCACCGAGTACACCGACGAACGCGCCGGGCTCGCCTACCTGATCCCGGTCGAGGTGATCGTCCGGCACGTGCCGGACGTCGCCCGCTGGGTGGGCGAGCCGCCGCGGCCGTCGGCCGGCCCGCTGATCGTCGTGATCGGCGATCGCGACTCCGCGGTGCGGGACGGCTTCCTGGCCCAGGTGCGGCGCGAACGCCGGGGATCCCGGGTGGCGGGCGAACGGCTCGCCGCCATCGTGGACGCGACCGGCAAGACCACCGGCGAAGTGGCCGAGCACGTCAGCGCCGGCATCAGCACCGGAGAGGTGCTCACCGTGCTGGAGACCAACCCGGAGGACGTCGCGGTGGCGGTGACCGGCGTCGAAGACGCGCGGGCGCCGGAGGAGGTGCTCACCGACGTGGTGCGGCCGCTGGTGGACAAGGGTGCCACCGTGCTGGTCCAGTTCAGCGGGCCGGACTCGCCCGGCGTGCGGCTGGCCCGGCGCTGGGAGAGCGAGCGGAACGCGCGGCGGCTGGCCCGGCTGGCGCTGCTGGTCGACATGGTGGAGCACGAGGAGGACCGCACCCGGGAACGGGCCGCGCGGCTGGGCTCGCGCGTGGCGGTGCCGGGCAGTTCCGCGGACCTGCGCCTGCGGCTGGCGGCGCTGCGTTCGGCGGGCGAACGGATCGAACCGGGCCGCGTCCGGCGGGCACTGGCGGCGACCGAACGCGACGCCGAAGCGGCCCGGTGGGCGCTGGTCCGGTTGTACGCCGAGCTCGACGCGCTGGCCGCCCGGCACGACGAGCTGCACGGACGGTTGCGCGGCTACAACGCCAAGGCGACCGACGCGGGCCTGATGGAGGACGAGGAACTGGCGCAGCTGTACCGGCCGGCCATGGCGGCGCTGACCACGCGGCCGGACGACCCGGAGGCCGCGGCCGAACCGGTCGAGCGCTACGTGCGCGCGGTCCGCCGCCGGCTGGAGGGCGCGTGACGGCGGATACGGTGTGGTGCCACGGCCGTCCGGTCGGGCCGATCGGGTTCTGCGAGGTGTGCGGCCGCCGCCGGGTGCCCGCCGAGCCGCCTGCCACGTCGGTGCCTGCGCCGGAAAGCACGCGGCGCAGTGGCGAAATCGGGCGCAGTGTCGAACTGTGGAGCGGCGAGGCGGACTTCCAGTCGCTGCCCGCGATCGAGGTGCCGGACCCGGAGAAGCTCGTTCTCGCCGACCCGGACTACCCGGAGCAGCACCGGTTCTGCGGCCACTGCGGGGAGCCCGTCGGCCGCGCCTACGCCGGCGAACCCGCGTTCGCCGAAGGGTTCTGCGAGCACTGCGGCGAGCGCTTTTCCTTCCTGCCCAAGCTGCACCGCGGCGAGCGGATCGGCGATCGCTACGACGTCCTCGGCTGTTTCGCCCGTGGCGGGCTCGGCTGGGTGTACCTGGCCGCCGACACCGCGCTGGGCGGCCAGCACGTGGCGCTCAAAGGCGTGATCAACAGCGGCAACGCCGTCTTGCGCGCGATGGCGCGGGTCGAACGGGACGTGCTGGTCCGGCTCGACCACCCGAACATCGTGCGCGTCAACGACTTCGTCGAGCACCCGGCACCCGGCGGCGGCGAACCGGACACCTACCTGGTGATGGAGTACGTCGGCGGGCGGTCGCTGCGCGACCTGCTGAAGCAGGGGCCGCCGCCGCGGGTGGAGCACGTGATCGTCTACGGCCGGGCCATCCTCGGCGCCCTGGACTACCTCCACGGCGAAGGCCTGCTCTACTGCGACATGAAGCCGGAGAACGTGATCCACGGCGACAAGCGGGTCAAGGTCATCGACCTCGGCGCCGCCCGCTCGATCGAGGACCCGGCCGGCCCGAGCGTCGGCACCGAGGGGTTCCAGGCTCCCGCGCACGAGCTCGCCCGGCACGGCCTGACCGTCCGCTCGGACCTGCACACCGTGGGCCGGACGCTGCAGGTGCTGCTCGAGGCCGCGGGCGAGGACATCGACCCCGATCGGGTCGCCGGCGGCCTCGACTCGCTGCACCGGGTGCTCGAACGCGCGGTCGCGCCGTTCGAGCGGCGGTTCGCCACCGCGTCCGAAATGGCCGAACAGCTCGACGGCGTGCGCCGGGAAATCCTTTCGCTGCGCGACGAACGGCCGCGGCCGGTGCCGTCGGCGCTGTTCGAGGACACCGCGGAGCTGCTCGACGACGGCCTCGGTGCGGTACCCGGCCTCGACCTCTGGGTCGGTGGCGGAGGTGCTGCCGGGCCACTGGACTTCGGGTTGCCGTCCGCCGCCGACGGCGCGGGACGGCTGCCGATCCCGCGGGTCGCCCCGGACGACGCCGCGGCGGAGTTCATCGCCATCGCGGGCGCGCCGGGGCCGCACCGCTGGCTGGGCAAGCTCGAGATGTTCGGCGAGCCCTCGGTCGAGATCGCGTTCGCCCGGACGCGTGCGCAGGTCGCGCTGGGGGATTCCGACGCCGCGGCCGCGGCCCTGTCCGAGGCCGAACAGCTGCTCGGCGCCGAGGCCGCGCGCGACTGGCGGGCGGCCTGGCACCACGGGCTGCTGGCGCTGGCCCGCGACGACGCCGAGCAGGCGGCGGCCGCGTTCGACCGGGTGCACCGCGCCTGGCCCGGCGAGCTCGCGCCGAAGCTGGCGCTCGGGTTCTGCGCCGAACTGCGGGGGCAGACCGAGCGGGCCGAGCGCTGCTACCGCTCGGTGTGGCACCGCGACCACGGCCAGGTCAGCGCCGCCTTCGGCCTGGCCCGCTGCTCCCTGCGCACGCACGGCCGGGACACCGCGGTCGCCCTGCTCGACGCCGTGCCGCCGATCTCGCGCCACTACGACGCCGCCCGGATCGCCGCCGTGCGGATCCGCGCCGGCCGCCTGCCGTCCGGGCCGCCGGGGCGGGACGACTTCGCCGACGCGGCCCGGCGGCTGCCCGAGCTCTACCTCGACCGCGAGGCCCAGGACCGGCTGGAGGCGCTGGTCCGCGAGGCCGCGCTGGCCGGGCTGACCGAGCCGGGCGGTACCGACGGCTGGAATGGCGGCGAGCTGCTCGGCGAGCGCGTCACCGAGCGCGGCCTGCGATCGCTGCTGGAGCAGTCCCTGCGCCGGCTCGCCGAGCGGGCCCGAGACCGGAACTCCCACGGCGTGCTGGTCGATCTCGCGAACTCCGTCCGGCCGAAGACGAGAAGGTGATCGGATGCCCGACCCGTCGTTCACCCTCCAGCTGAGCCAGAACAAGTACCTGGCCCCGAGCGACGACCGGATGGACGTCGTGCTCACCGTGCGGGTGGGCGACGCCGGCGTGCCCGCGGCCGGGCCGCCGCCGACCGCCGAGCTGCTGCTCGTCGACTGCTCCAGCTCGATGGACTGGCCGCCGACGAAGATCGAGGCCGCGCGGCACGCCTGCCGGGCGGCCATCGGCTCGCTGCGCGACGGCGTCTGGTTCGGGGTGGTCGAGTGCACCGGGCGCGCCCGGCTCGTCTACCCGTCGGAGCCGCCGCTGGCGGTGGCAGGCGAGCGGACCCGGCACGAGGCGAAGGCCGCGGCCGCCGAGCTGATCGCCGGCGGCGGCACGGCGATGAGCACGTGGCTGGACCTGGCCCTGGACGTGTTCCGGAAGACGCCGGCCGCCATCCGGCACGCCGTGCTGCTCACCGACGGCAAGAACGAATCCGACCGCGCGGGGGCCCTGGAGGCGGCGGTCGAGCGCTGCCGGGGCGAATTCGCCTGTGACGCCAGGGGAATCGGCGACGACTGGGAACCGCGGGACCTGCAGCGGATCGCGTCGGTGCTGCGCGGCAGCGCGGACGCCGTCCTGGAGGACGCCGAGCTGGCGGGGGACTTCCGGCGCCTGGTCGAGCGGGCGATGGGCCGGACGGTGCCGGACCTGCGGCTGCGGCTGACCACCATGCCCTACAGCCGGCTGCGGTTCGTCAAGCAGGTCTTCCCGACCGAGGTCGAACTGACGGCCCAGTGCCACACCGAGGGGAGCGCGATCGAGCTGCCCACCGGCGCGTGGGGCGAGGAGCTGCGCGAGTACCACCTCTGCCTCGACGTCGAACCGGGGGAGCTCACGCGGTACGAGGACCGGTTGCTGGGCACCGTCACCCTGGTCGCCGGCGAGCCGGTCGGCGAGCAGCTGGCCGTCGTGGGCTACCTGACCGAAGACCTCGCGCTGTCGAGCGTGCCGGACGACAACGTCGCCCGCGTCACCGGGCAGGCCGAGCTGGGACGCGCGGTCCGGGCGGGCTGGGACGCGTTCGAGCGCGACGACCGGGTGACGGCGGCGGCCGAGTGGGGGACCGCGGTCCGGCTGGCGACCGAGCTGGGCAACGCGGAGGTCCTCAAGCGCCTTGGCCGGCTGATCGACGTGGCCGACGACGGGACGGTCGCGATCAAGGACGGCGTGCGCCCGCGGGACGGCTTCTCCCTCGTGCTCGGCTCGACCATCTCCGCCTACACCGGTGCGCCGGTACCCGCCGCCGCCCCGCCGGCGGCCGACGGCGCGCCGCGGGAGTGCGTCCACTGTGGACACAAGGCGCGGCCGACGGCGAAGCGGTGCGGGCACTGCGGCGAACCGTTCGAGGCGGGAGCGCCGTCGTGACCGCGATCAGCACCACCCGGCAGACCCTCTGGTGGCTGCGGCTCGCGCTGGTGGCGGGCAGCGTGCTGGTGCTGGGTACGGCGCTGGCGACCTTCCTCGGCGTGCGGGCCAGCATCGCCGAGGTGCGCGAGCGGACCGCACCCGCGGTGCTCGAGGTGTCGCTGGCCAAAGGGGCGATCGTGGCCGCGCACAGCGCCGCGATGGCCGCCTTCGAACGCGAGCAGGTGCAGCTCACCGGCCCGAGCGAGCAGTACGAAGACCGGATCGCCCTGGCCAGCCAGCAGCTCGCCCAGGTCGCCGAGCACAACGCGGCCGGCGAACCGGGCAGCCGGACGCTCCAGCTGATCGAAGGACTGCTGCCGGCCTACAACAGCGTCATCGGCCAGGCCGACGCCCACTTCCGGGAGGAGGACGGCCGCGCGCTCGCCGCGAGCAACCTGCTGTCGGCGTCGGACCTGCTGACCGCGCCCGAGAACGGCATCCTGGCCCGGCTCGACGCGCTCGAAGCCGCCCAGCGGGCCGCGCTCGACGACCAGCTGGACGCCGACTGGCTGGACCCGGCGATCACCCTGCTCTGGGCGCTGCCGCTGGTCCTCCTGCTCGGCACCTTGGCCTGGACGCAGCGGTTCCTCGCCCGGAGGTTCCGGCGGACGGTCAACACCGCGCTGCTGGCCGCCACCGCGGCCGGCGTGCTGCTCGGTGCGGGAACCGCGCTGCTGCTGGGCATCCAGTCGGACGCGCGGGACAGCGGCGCCGCGCTGGAGCGGACCGTCGACGCGCAGTCCACCGCCACCGCGGCGGCCGCCGCCGGAGCCCGGTCGGCGCTCGCCAGGGTGCTGACCGCCCAGTGCGGGCCGGGCGGAGCGGCCGCGTGCGGCGACACCGTGGCCGCGTTCGCCGCCGCGGCGACCACGCCGCCCGGTGCCCCGGTGGAGCCGCCCGCCGAGGTCGACGAAGCCGCGCTGCTCGGGCCCGGCCTCACCGAACCGGACTGGACCGGGGTGCTCGGCTACGGGATTCCCGTGCTGGCCGCCGGGATCGGCGTCCTGGCGGTGGGCGGCCTGCAGCCCCGGCTCGACGAGTACCGGTTCCGCGCGAGGAGGCAGCCGTGAACCGCGGCGCCGCCCTGGTGCTGGCCGTCGTCCTCCTGCTGTCCGGGTGCTCCGCCGGGAGCGGCACGGAGGCGGTGACGGTGCTGGGGCCGTGGACCGGCGACGAGCAGACGGCGTTCCAGCAGGTCCTCGACGGGTTCACCCGGGCCACCGGGATTCCCGTGCGCTACCAGGGCACCCGCGCGCAGAACCAGGTGCTGCGCGGTGACCTGCAGCAGGGCACCCCGCCCGACGTGGCGGTGCTGTCGAACCCGGCCGAACTCGCGGGCTACGCGCGTTCCGGCGACCTCAAGCCGCTGGACGCCGTCCTCGGCGTGGAGGCCGCCACGGCCTACAGCCCGTCGTGGCGGAAACTGCAGCAGCTCGGCGGCAAAACCGGGTACGCGGTCGCGGTGAAGGCCGACCTGAAGAGCATCGTCTGGTACACGCCGAAGTCGTTCCCCGGGCCGGTACCGTCCACCTGGGACCAGCTGGTGGCGGCTTCGCAGCGGCTCACCGCGGCCGGGCAGCGGCCGTGGTGCCTCGGCATGGGTGCCCCGCCGAACTCCGGCTTCCCGGGCACGGACTGGCTGGAGGACATCCTGCTGCACCGCGCCGGGCCGCGGGTCTACAGCGACTGGACGGCGGGCAGGCTGGCCTGGACCGACCCGGCGATGGTCGACGCGTGGCAGAGCTGGGGCACGCTGGTCCTGGCGCCGGGCGCGGTCCGCGGCGGGACCACGGCGGCGCTGCTCACGTCCTTCGCCGACGCCGGCCGCGCCATGTTCGCCGACCCGCCCGGATGCGCCATGGAGCACCTCGGCTCGTTCGCGATCGGCGGGTACACCGCGCTCCGGCGGCCGGGCGAGCCACCGGCGCCCGACCGGGACTTCCGGTTCTTCCCGTTCCCCGGCGCGGGCGACACCGGGCCGTCCGAGGTCTCGGCCGACCTCGCGGGGATGTTCCGCGACACCCCGGCGGCGCGCCGGCTCATGGTCTACCTGGCCGGGGAGGAGGGCCAGCGGGTCTGGCCGTCCGGCGGGACGACGTTCTCGGTGCACCAGCGACTGGTCGGACAGGACGTCTACCGCAGTGACGTGACCCGGCGGATCGCGACGACCCTCGCCGGCGGCACCGACCTGTGCTTCGACGCATCCGACCTGATGCCGTCGGCGATGACCAGCGCGTTCTACCAGGCGGTGCTGGAGTACCTGGCGCGTCCCGGCCGGCTGCCCACCCTCCTCGGGCAGCTGGAGCAGGTGCGCCGGGGGATCGGCCGGGAGCAGTGGCTCGACCTGCCGTGCTGACGGCGAAACCTTGGCAGAGAAGGAGATCCGGTGCAGGAGTTCGTGCGGTTCCCGCTGGCCGACGGCGGCTCGGTGGTCGTCGAGGTCGAAGGGGAACCGGGCTTGGAACAGGCGTCGGTGCCGTCGGGGGTGCTCCGCAAGGCGACCACGACCTTCGAGCACGCACTGAGCGAGGTCCGCGCGGCCGCGTCCGCCGCGCTGGCGCAGTTCCGCGACCTGGGCCCGGACGAGGTCGAGCTCAAGTTCGGCGTCAAGCTCGACGCCCAGGCCGGCGCGGTGATCGCGCGGACCGGCCTGCAGGGTCAGTTCGAGGTCAAGCTCAAGTGGCTGCGCGACGGGGGTGCTGCCCCGGCCGGGGAAGCGGCCGAAGAGCCCGAAGGGTGAGGTTTTACGGCTTGTAGCCGACGATCCCGGCGACGCACCGGGCCGAGTCGCTGAGCGGCGTCAGCCGGGGCCCGTCCGGCCACCACTCGTCGCAGACGGCCATGCCGGGTTCCGAGGTCGCGTTGGGCTGGACGATTTCGAGGCCGTCCATCATGGCCTCGATCTCGGCGCGGGTGCGGAACCGGCCGGCGCCGAGCGGGCCGGAGACCAGGATCTGCTCGATGCGCTTGGCGATCGCGGTCAGCTCCGGCACCTCGGGGTCGAAGAAGTGCGAGAGCACCACATAGGAGCCGGACGGCAGCGCGTCGATGTACTCGCGCATGATGTCGAAGACGCCGTCGCCCTCGTAATGGTGCATGGTGCCGACCTGCAGCAGCGCGACCGGCGCGGTGAAGTCGACGTGCGTCACCACTTCGGGGTTCCCCAGGACGTCCTGCGGCTTGAAGATGTCCGCCTCGACCATGTGCGTGAAGTCGTTCTCGACGAGCAGCGCGCGGCCGTGCGCCAGGACCACCGGGTCGTTGTCGACGTAGACGACGGTGTTGTCCTTGTCGATGCGCTGCACGATCTGGTGGGTGTTCTCGGCCGTCGGCAGCCCGGAGCCGCAGTCGAGGTACTGGCTGATCTTCGTCTGGTTCGCCAGCATCCGCAGCGCGCGGTTGTGGAAGCCGCGGTTGCCGCGGGCGATGTCGACCGCTTCCGGGACCGCCGTGCGGATCTTCTCCATCACCACGCGGTCGACTTCGTAGAAGTTGTTGCCGCCGAGGAACCCGTCGTAGATCCGCGCGATGCTCGGCCGGGTGGGGTCGACCCCCACCGGCGTCTGGCTCGGGGACAGCGCGGACGGGGTGTCGGACATGACGACCTCGCAGGACTTCGGCGAACGAGACTGTGGGCCACCCAGCGTAGTAGCTCGGGTCCGCGGGGTGAACCCGAGGTGGCCCGTCAGCCGCTCGGGCGGAGCCGCTGGTCCGGGATGTCGCCGGCGCCCAGGTCGCGTTCGCGGCGCAGCCGCTCGAGGTGCTGGTCGATCCGCCGGTCGAGGTCGCGCGCGGCCTCGGACAGATCCGTCAGGTCGCGACGGGATCCCGCACGCCCGACGGCGGCCGCGGTGTCCCTTTCGTCCCCTGCCCTGTCCACTTGCCGGCACCTCCCGGATCGGCTTCGGCCCCCTGCTCACCGCGTTACTGCCCCATCGGGTGCTTGCCAAAACCCCGTCCGGCGTGAGCCGTGGCACGCCGGTGGCCTGCGGCCGTCCGGTTGACCTTCCGGAAAAGCCCTTGGTGACAATTTTGACCAGGTGGTAGAAATTGGGGGAGCCGCGGCGGACGGCCGCCACGGGGAAGTGGAGGAGCCGGTGATGAGCGTGCCTTCCGTGCAGCTGTATTCGGTCCGCGACGCCTTCGCGGCCGATCCCGCCGACACCCTGCGGCGGCTGGCCGCGATCGGCTTCACGCAGGTCGAGCCGTACGGCGTCCTCGAGAACGCCGAGGCGCTGCGTGCCGGTCTGCCCGCCAACGGCCTGACCGCCCCGACCGCGCACGCGCAGCTGCTCGGCGCCGACCAGGGAGCGGTCTTCGCCGCCGCGGCCGAGCTGGGCATCGGGCTGGTGATCGACCCGTACGTGCCGGCCGAGCGGTGGCAGGACCCGGCCGACATCGCGGCCACGGCGGAGGCGCTCAACGCGGCCGCCAAGCTCGCGGCCGAGCACGGCGTCCGCGCCGGCTACCACAACCACTGGTGGGAACTGCAGTCCCGGATCGACGGCCGCAGCGCGCTGGAGGTGTTCGCCGACCAGCTCGACCCCGAAGTCGCGCTGGAGGTCGACACCTACTGGGCCACCGCGGGCGGCGAGGACGCGCCCGCGCTGCTGCGGCGGCTCGGCGACCGGGTGCGGGCCGTCCACGTCAAGGACGGCGGGCTCGCCACCGACGCCACCGGCCAGGTCCCGGCCGGCCAGGGCCGGGTGCCGGTCGCCGAAGTGCTCGCCGCCGCGCCGGACGCGCTGCGCGTGGTCGAGTTCGACGCGTTCGACGGCGACCTCTTCGAGGCCCTCGCCGCCAGCCACGCCTTCCTGACCGGCGCGGACCGATGACCGGCGGGCCGGTCGGCGTCGGCATCATCGGCACCGGCGTCATCAGCGGCACCTACCTGCAGAACCTGACCGCGTTCCCGGACGTCCGGGTGGTGCGGGTCGCCGACCTCGACGGCGAGCGCGCGGCGGCGCGGGCGGCCGAGTACGGCGTGGCGCACTCGGGCACGGTCGCCGAGCTGCTGGCCGACCCGGACGTCGAGCTCGTCGTGAACCTGACCGTCCCGGCCGCGCACGTCGAAGTCGGGCTGGCCGCCCTCGAAGCGGGCAAGCACGTGTGGACCGAGAAGCCGCTCGCCCTGGACCGCCAGACCGGTCGCAAGCTGCTCGACCGCGCCCGGGAGAAGAACCTGCGCCTGGCGAGCGCGCCCGACACCGTGCTCGGCGCCGCGCTGCAGACCGCGCGGCGGGCCGTCGACGCGGGCCGGATCGGCCGTCCCCTGACCGCGCTGGCGCTGTTCCAGGTGCCGGGCCCGGAACGCTGGCACCCGGCGCCGGAGTTCTACTACCAGCCCGGCGGCGGGCCGCTGCTCGACATGGGTCCGTACTACCTGACCGCGCTGGTCCACCTGCTCGGCCCGATCCGGCGCGTCACCGGGGCCGGCGGGCGGGCGCGCGACACCCGGGTCGTCGGCTCCGGGCCGCGGGCGGGCACGGAGTTCCCGGTGTCGGTGACGACGACGGTCACCGCGCTCGTCGAGTTCGCAAGCGCTTCCGCGCAGCTCGTGCTGAGCTTCGACTCGGCGCTCGCGCGGCCCGCGCTGGCCGAACTGACCGGCACGCTCGGCACCGCCGTGCTGCCGGACCCCAACCGCTTCGACGAGCCGACCCGGCTGCACCTGCTCGACCGGGACGAACCGGAAGAGCTGGCCGCACAGGGGCATCCGGCCTCGCGCGGCACCGGGGTGCTGGAACTGGCGCGGGCCATCCGGGCCGGCGTGCCGGAACGCGCGTCCGGCGAGCTGGCCTACCACGTGCTCGACGCGATGCTGGCCATCGAGGAATCCATGACGCGCGGGCAGAGCGTGGAGGTCGCGAGCACCACCGACGTCCCGCCGCTGCTGCCCGCGGGCTGGGACCCGTACGCGAAGACCCTCTAGAGCGGGACGGTGAGCAGGTTCTGCAGGTAGAAGCGCAGCGAACCGATCAGGTCGACGTCGCCGGGGACGGTCAGCCACTGCACCTGCAGGCCGTCCATCAGCGCGATGAACGTCAGCGCGGCCATCGTCGGCTCGACACCTTCGCGCAGCTCGCCGCGGGCGGCGAGGGCGGCGAACGACTCGTGCACGCCGGCGCGCGCGGCCCGGTAGTGGCGCACGAAGTACTCGTGCGCCGGGTGGTCCGGGGCGACCGCTTCGGCGGCCAGCCGCGAGTAGAGGTCGACGATCCCGGGGTGGCGGACGTTGTGCTCGGCGAGCGCGACGAAGTGGCGGAGGACTTCGAGGCCGGGCGGCACGGTCAGCTGCTCGCGCTCGGAGTCGTCGGCGTCCCGGCGTTCGAGCACGGCGGCGAGCAGGGCTTCCTTGGTGGGGAAGTAGTAGAGGAGGCCGGCGTGGGAGATCCCGACGCGCTTGGCGATCTCGCGCAGCGACGAGCCGTGGTAGCCGAGTTCGCCGTAGGCCGCGGCCGCCGCGGTGATGATGTCCTCGCGGCGGATCCGGCCCTTCAGGTAGCCCCCGGTCACGGGGTCGCGGTGGTCTCGGCGTGCATCCGACCATCATGCCGCAGTGCTCGCTCGCACAAGTCGCGTGAGCGAATGAACAAACCGGTTGTGCGAACGCGCGAGAATTGCGAACATCACGGCGTGAAGAGCGCGGAGCGGCAGCGGGTCATCGTGGAGCGGCTGCGCGACGCCGATCAGGTGGGCGTCGCCGAGCTGGCCGAAGCGACCGGCGCGTCCGAGATGACGGTCCGCCGCGACCTCGACCTCCTGGCGGCCCGTGGTGTGCTCCGCCGGGTGCACGGTGGTGCGGTCCCGGCGTCGCCGACCGGGGTCGAAGCGCCGTTCGCGGCCCGCGCGACGGCCGGGATCGCGGCGAAGCGGGCCATCGCCGCGGCGGCCGCCGAGTTGATCCGCGACGGCGAGACGGTCGTCCTCGACAGCGGCACGACGGCGCTGGAGCTCGCGCGGCTGCTGCGCGGGCGTCCGGTCACCGTGATGCCGCTGTCCCTGCACGCGGCCCGCGAACTGGCCGAGGCACCCGGCGTCCGGCTGCTGCTGCCGGGTGGCGAAGCGCGGCCGGGGGAGCAGGCCCTGGCCGGCCCGCTGACGCTGGCGTCGCTGCGGGCCCTGCGGTTCGACGTCGCCGTGCTCAGCCCCTGCGGGATCGGTGCCGACTCCGGGCTCACCGCCTTCGACCTGGACGACGCCGAGGTCAAGCGGACCGCCCTCGACGTCGCGGCGCGGGCGATCGTGCTCGCCGACGGCGCCAAGTGGGGCAGGCCCGCACTCGCCTGCGTCTGTCCCGCCGACCGCGCCGACGTGGTGATCACCGACCCCGGCGCCCCCGAAGACCAGCGCGCCGCGCTGACCGAGCGCGGCGTGCTCGTGCACGTCGCCGTCCCCGCACTGGAGAGCCGATGACCGCCCCGCCCCGCCCGCGCGCCGCCCGGTTCGCGACCTTCATGTTCTTCGGCCTCAACGGGTTCGCGATGGGCATGTGGGTGGTGCACATCCCGAACGTCGAGCGCGCGACCGGCATCTCGCACAGCACGCTGGGCGCGCTGCTGCTCGTGCTCGGCGGCGCCGCGTTCGTCGGCATGCAGGTGGCGGGCCCGCTCGTCGACCGGCTCGGGCACCGGCGGCTCGTGCCGGCCGCCGGGGTCCTGCTCGGGCTCGCGGTGTGCGGGCCCGGGTTCGCGAACTCGTGGTGGGCACTGGGCCTGGCGCTGGCCTTCTTCGGCTTGGGCAACGGCGCGATCGACGTCGGGATGAACGCGCACGCGGTGGTGGTGGAGCGGGCCTACCCGCGCCCGATCATGGCGGCGTTCCACGCGATGTGGTCGATCGGCGGCGCGATCGCCGCGGTCATCGGCGCGGCGACGCTCGGCGCGGGCGTGCCCACCGGCGTCACCCTCACCGGCACGGGCCTGCTGTGCGTGCTGCTTTCCCTGCTGTCCGCGCGGTTCCTGATGGAGCCGTCCGCCGCGCCTGCTCCGGAGGAGCCGTCCACGTCCGAGCCCGCCGTCTCGCGGCGGCCCCCTGGCCGCACGGTCTGGCTGCTCGGCCTGCTGGCGCTCGCGCTGATGCTGTCGGAGGGCGTCGCGAACGACTGGGCCGCGCTGCACATGGAGAAGGTGCTCGGCACTTCGGCGTCCACCGCGGCGCTGGCGTACGGCGCGTTCGCGGTGGCGATGACGACCGGCCGCTTCCTGACCGACCGCGTCGCGGCCTGGGCCGGCCCGGCGGCGATCGTCCGCTACGGGGCGATCCTGGCGGCGGTGGGCCTGACGACGGCCGCGGCGGCACCCTGGGTCCCGGTGTCCCTGGTGGGCTGGGCGCTGTTCGGCCTCGGCCTGTCGGGCGGCGTCCCCCAGCTGTTCACCGCGGCGGGCAACCTGGACACGCGCGCGTCGGGGGCGTTGATGGCCCGGGTGGTCGGTCTCGGTTACGTCGGGCTGCTGGCGGGTCCGGCGCTGATCGGCGGGCTGACCCGGTGGATGCCGCTGAACGTGACCTTCGCGGTGCCGGTGGTGCTGTGCGTGCTCGCGGCGGTGTTCGCCCGGGTGCTGAGCCCGAAGCCGGAACCGGTGGAGCAGCCCGTCGGGTGCTAGCGGTGGTGGGCGACGGTCTCGTGCGCCCGCTCCGCCCCGGTGGCCGGCTCGGTGTGCACGACCACCGCGGTCAGCCGCGGGATCGTGTGCACCAGCCGGTGTTCCACCTCGTGCGCCAGCGCGTGCGCGGCCTCGACGGTCAGCTCCGCCGCCACGGTCACGGCCAGCTCGGCGCGCAGGTGGTGCCCGATCCAGCGCATTCGGAGGTCGCGGGCGCCGAGCACCCCGTCGACGTCACGGGCCGTCCGCTCGGCCAGCTCGACCGACGCCGGGTCCACCGCGTCCAGCAGCCGCCGGAAGACCTCTTTCGCCGTGTCGCGCAGGACGAACAGGATCGCGACGGTGATGCCGAGCCCGACCATCGGGTCGGCCGCCGGGAAGCCGAAGAAGACGCCGGCCGCACCGGCGACGACCGCCAGTGACGTGAAGCCGTCCGTGCGGGCGTGCACGCCGTCGGCGACCAGCGCGGCCGAGCCGATCTCACGGCCGACCTCGATCCGGTACCGCGCGACGAGTTCGTTGCCGGCGAAGCCGATCACCCCGGCCACGGCGACCACCCACGGGTGCGTGACCGGGTGCGGGTCGAGCAGCCGCACGACCGATTCGTACCCGGCCACCGCCGCCGAAGCCGCGACGACGAGCACGACGACCACGCCGGCGAGGTCCTCGGCGCGCCCGAGCCCGTAGGTGTACCGGCGGGTCGCGGCCCGCCTGCCGAGCAGGAAGGCCACCCCGAGCGGGACGGCGGTCAGCGCGTCGGCGAAGTTGTGGATGGTGTCGCCCAGCAGCGCCACGGACCCGGTGACCAGCACGAGCACCAGCTGCGCGACGGCGGTGACCGCCAGCGCGGCGAAGGACCACCCGAGCGCGCGCAGGCCGCGCCGGCTGGTTTCGAGGGCGTGGTCGACGCGGTCGGCGCTGTCGTGGGTGTGCGGCCGCCACTTCGCGTGGCGATGCCCGTGTCCGTGTCCCGGCATGGGATCAGTCTATCTGCGCAGGCACGCAGATACGCAAGTAGTAAGGTAACGTCATGCACGCGTCGCTGCCGGAGTTCGACATGCCGACCGAAGAGCAGGTCCACCTGGCCGCGGAGTCGTTCCGCCTGCTGGCCGATCCCACCCGGATCAAGGTGCTCTGGGCCCTGCTGCAGGGCGAATCCTCGGTGGCCTGCTTGGCGGAACTGGCGGGCGCGGCCCCGACGGCGGTCAGCCAGCACCTGGCGAAGCTGCGCCTGGCGGGCTTGGTGAAGGGCCGCCGCGAGGGCACGTTCGTGTACTACTCGGCGGCGGACGACCACGTCCGCCGCCTGCTGGCCCAGGCGCTGCACCACGCGGACCACGTGGACCGCGACATCCAGCCGGGCGAGCACGCCCACCACCCGCGGTCTAGCTGATCGGCTCCTGCAGCTCCGTCACCCAGCCTGCCGGGTCCTCCGGGCAGTCCAGGTAGACCTCCCGCTGCGGCCCGGCCGACCGGTGGCCGTGGTCGTCGAGCCAGCGCACCACCGCCTGCCAGCTCGGCAGGACTCCGTCGATCGGGCCGGGGTGGACCAGGGTGGCCGCGCGGGTGGCCGGCAGGTCCGCCACCTCCAGCCCGTTGAGGTCGCCGTCGCCCGGCGACGCCGGGACTGCGGCGTGCACCACCACCTCGTCCTCCGCGCGCTGCTCGTAGTAGCAGGTCAGCCGTCCGGTGGGGGTGACGTCCGCGTCGGGGAGGCGGCGGCCGAGCTCCGCGCACAGCGGGTGGACGACCGGGCCGATCGCCTCGGGCGCGAACCCCGCCGCGATGCCGGTCAGCTCCACCACGCGCACGGCGGGCAGCTCCTTCACGACGATGTCGTGCGCGGGTGGCCGTCCGTCCTGCTCGATCGTCCGCAGCCGGGCTTCGACCCGGGCCAGCCGGGCCGCGCCGTCGGCCAGTGCGGCCTCCAGCTCCGCGCGGCGCAGGGCCAGCATGCCGCGCACCTGCTCGACCGGGACCTCCTCCGCCAGCAGCGTGGCCACCTGCTCCAGCGTGAACCCGAGGTCCTTCAGCGCGACGATCCGGTTCAGCCGCGCGAGCTGGGCCGCCGTGTAGCTGCGGTAGCCGGTCGCGGGGTCGACGCGCGCCGGGCGCAGCAGCCCGAGCGCGTCGTAGTGGCGCAGCATCCGGACCGACACCCGGCCGTGGCGGGCGAAGTCACCGATCGAGAACACGGCCCGATCCTGCCCCAGGCGGGACGAACCCGCCGATGACGTCTTCGGCGAGCTCCGCGAACGTGATCGCGGTGTCGTCCTCGTGCGCGGGCCCGACCACCTGCAGCCCGGCCGGCCGCGTCCCGCCGAGCGGGGCGCTGAGCGCCGGCAACCCGGGCAGCGACGCCTGCGCGATCCAGAACACCTGGTCGTCGTAGCGGTCCCGACTGTCGTGGGGCAGCGCCGTGGTGAACACCGTCGGGCAGAGGAAGACGTCGACGCCGGTCAGGTACCGGCCCCACGCGACGGCCGAGGCCGCCCGCCGCCGTTCCTGCTCGGCGGTCCCGGCCGGCTCGCGTCCCTCCTGGCCGGTGAAGAACAGCTCCACCTGGAAGCCGAACGCTTCCGCCTGGGCCGCCGGGTCGACGTCCGGCGGCCAGCCCTCGCGGACCCGCACCCCGGCGCGGGCCAACGCGTCGACGGCGTCCGACAGCGCCGCGCCGACCTCGCCGGTCACCGGGCAGGCCGGGTCGTCGAGCACGACGCCGACGCGGAAGTCCGCGAGCCGGGAGTGCCGCGCGGGCCGCAGCGGGCCGCCGGTGACGCGCAGGGCGAGCCGGAGGTCGGCCGCCGAGCGGGCCAGCGGGCCGGCCGCCGAAGGGAATTCCCGGGCGAGGGTGGCCGGCGGCCCAGGCGGCTGGAACCCGCGCAGCGGCACGGTTCCCGGCGTCGGCTTGAGGCCGTGGACACCGCAGTGCGCGGCCGGGATCCGGATCGATCCGGCCAGGTCGGAGCCGTATTCGAGGTACGTCAGGCCGTCGGCGAGCGCGGCCGCGGCGCCGCCGCTCGAGCCGCCCGGCGTCCGGGTGTGGTCGCGCGGGTTGAGCGTCCGCCCGTGGAGCGGGTTTTCGGTCCGGCCGAAGTCCGCGAGCAGGTGGTGGACGTTCGACTTGCCCACGATGACGGCGCCCGCCGCGCGCAGCCGCGCCACGACCGCCGCGTCCTCGTCCGCGACGCAGTCCGCGAACGCCGGCTCGCCCCACGTCGTGGGCAGGCCCCGCACGGCGAAGGCGTCCTTGACCGTCATCGGGACGCCGTGCAGCGGCCCGACGCCGTCGCCGCGCGCCACGGCCCGGTCGGCTTCCGCGGCGGCCTCGAGGGCGGCGTCGCGGCAGGTCGCGATGACGGCGTTGACGGGGGAGGCGTCGATGCGGGCGAAGAGCTCTTCGGTCAGCTCACGGGCCGAGAGCTCGCCGCGGCGGAGGCGAGCGGCCACGTCGGTCGCGGTGCGGAAAGGCGTCATGGGTACCGGATAGCGCCTGACACGGTGTCAGAGTCAACGGCGGCGGGTAACCCGGACGTGATCGCCGCCCGAACCGCGGGCGGCGCAGCGGCGGAGGGAACACCCATGTCGACCGCACCCCCGTTACCGCCCGAACCGGTGGTCCCGGACACCGACCCGCCACCGGAGCCCCTGGTCCCGGAGCCCGGCGGAGTGCCCGTACCGGATCCGCTGCCGCCGGAATCGGAGCCCGGACCCGAGCGCAAGTAGCTACGAAACTCAGATCATACGAGTTTCGTATGATTTCGTGTACGGTCAAGGCATGACAACAGCGCAGAGCTACCGCCGGATGGTCAACGCCGGCAACAAGATCGTCGTGGGGCTGCAGCGGCTCGGCGTCGCCTTCGGGCCGATGCAGCTGCTCACCGTGCCGGGCCGGCGGACCGGTGTCCCGCGCACGTCCCCCGTGGCGGTCCTGCCCCTCGACGGCGCGAGCTACATCTTCCAGGCCTACCCGAAGGCGGCCTGGGTGGCGAACGTCCGGGCGGCGGGCGAGGTCACGCTCACCCGTGGCCGCCGCTCGTCGGCCGCGCGGCTGCTCGAGCTGCCGGTGGAAGAGCGGCGGCCCGTGCTGCGCCGGCTCGTCGAGACGAGCCCGGCGAGTGTGGGCAAGAGATTCGTGACGACCGGCCTGGCGGACGCGCCGACGCCGGACGGTGTGGCGGCCGCGGCGGAGCGGATCGCGGTGTTCCGCGTCGAACGGCTTTGAGCCGGCGGGGCCGGGCACGCGCCCGGCCCCGCTTCGACCGGGAAATCAGGCGTTCAGCTGCTTGCGGTCGCCGCCGCGGGTGTTGTCGATCTCGATGCGGCGCGGCTTCGCCTTCTCCGCGACCGGGATGCGGATGGTCAGCACGCCGGCCTCGTAGCCGGCGGTGATGCGGTCGGTGTCCAGCGTGTCGCCGAGGAACAGCTGGCGGGAGAACACGCCGAGCTGCCGCTCCGAGACGTGCATCCGGACGTTGTCGCCGGTCGGCAGGGGCCGTCGCTCGGCCTTGACCGTGAGGACGTTGCGCTCGACGTCCAGCTCGACGGCGCCGGGGTCGACGCCGGGCAGGTCGAAGCACACCACGAACTCGTCGCCCTCGCGGTAGGCGTCCATCGGCATCGCAGCCGGCTTCGACCACGTGCCGGCGCCGAAGACCTGCTGGGTGAAGCGGTCGAAGTCGCGGAACGGGTCAGTGCGCATCAACATCGGGGTTCCACCTCCTGGACTCGGACAGTTCTGGTGTCAACACGCACCTCTGTTCTAGCATGTCGTCGAAACGATGACAACAGGTGGGTCGTCGAAAGGATGACGCAATGGACGGAACCGACCCCGCCGGGGCGCTGCGCGGGATCCAGGAGGTGGTCGCGGCCACCCGGGCCGGGGCCGCGGACCAGGACCGGGTGCTGGCCGCGTTGTCCGGGCTGCGGCAGCTGCGGGAGGAGCTGGCGGGCTGGGAGCCGGAGCTGATCACCGCGGCCAGGGCCGCGGGCGTCAGCTGGGTGGCGCTCGCGCCCGCGCTCGGCGTCGCCAGCCGCCAGGCCGCGGAACGGCGGTACCTGCGGCTGCAGCCGTCGCACACCGGCGAGAAGACCGGCGAGGCGCGCGTGGACGCCGAACGCGACCGGCGCGCGGGCGACCGGGCCGTCGCCGACTGGGCCCGCCGCAACTCCGCGATCCTGCGCCAGCTGGCCGGCCGGGTCAGCGCCCTCGACGGGCTCGGGCCCGCGGCCCAGGAGAGCGCCGACCGCCTCGGCGCGGCCCTCGGGGACGACGACCCGGCGACGCTCCTCCCGCCGCTGGACGCCGCACGGCCGCACGTGACCGGCGCACTGGCCGAGCAGCTCGGCGAGATCTCGGCGCACACCGACCGGCTGCGCCGCGACGCCGCCGTCCGCCGCGCCCGGAGCTGAGGGTGTTTGCCCGGCCGCGTGCCGGGCACCCGCCGCGGAAGCGACGGAAGGACGGTGCCGCCATGACCGCCGAACCCCCGGACCCGGATCCCCGCCGGACCCCGGACCTGGAACCCGGCGGCGGCGTGCCCCCGGGCAGCACGCCGCCGGACTCCGCGCAGACATCGGGCCTGTCGCACCCGCAGCCGATGCCGTCCAAGGCGATGCCGGTGCTGTGGCTGGTGCTCACCGGCGTGCTCGTGCTGATGGTGGCGGGGTTGGTGCTCTCGCTGGCCGTCGGCTGGTTGCGGGTGTGACGGATCGGGTACCCGCGAAGCATGGACGAGACCCCGGACCGGATCGAAACCCGCGCCGAACTGCTGCCCGAGGAACAGGCTGTGGAGAGCGAGGACCCCGAGGCCCAGGCCCGCGAGGTCCTGCGCGACTCGGACCGCCGCACCGAGCACCCGGAGGCGACGCTGGGGCGCCGCCGTCCGGAGGACACGGTCTAGGCGTTGCCGCGGAACAGCCGGCCGCCTGAGCGACGGCTTTCCGCGACTTCCAGGGAAACTTTTCGGGCTCCCGGACGTAGGTGGCACCACCTACGTCCGGGAGGCTCGGAATCAATGACGACCAAAAGCGACCGTTGGGCCAGGTTCGGCAGGTGGAGCGCGGTGGTCGGAGTCGTCTCGACCGCGGTGGTCGTCGCAGCGAACTTGGACGGGGCGCTCTCCTTTGTCGAACGCTTCACCGGCACGACCGAGATTTCCGGCGCCACACCTCATCCGCCGACGGAACAGCGGACCACGGAAAACATTCTACCGTCGATCTCGTCCACGCCTGCGCCTCGCGAAGAACTCCCCGACACGGTGTCCGCCCCGCCTTCTCGCGAGACGACGAAGCCACCGCCCGCACCGCTAACGGCGGCGGTCAGGCCGACCCGAGCCGGAGCGCTCGTGGTCAACATCAAAATGGGCACGGGGGGCAAGATCGGCCCATCGGAGTACCGCGCAGGCTCCAACCCTGGCGCGAATGTCGACGTGTTCGACGACGTCGGTCAGCTCAGTTCGGGATGCTATCCCTCGTGGACGCTTTTGCGTGCTGGAGCCGAGGTTCACAAGGTACGAAACGGCAGATGCACGTCCGGCGGCATCACGATGTTCAACTTCGGCGACTCCCTCGACACGCCGGGCAGCTACAAGCTCCAGGTGGACATCGTCACCGAAGCAGGACAGAGCGGCAGCGCCTCCGTCGACTTCACCGTGCGGTGATCTCCGAGCTACTGCGAGCCCGCACGGGCGCCGCCGTCCGTGCGGGCTCGGTCTAGGCGTTGCCGCGGAAGTTCTCCTGCGTGGCCGGGTGACCCGGCCGCGCCTTCGCGTCTTCGTCTTCCAGCGGCCCGTCGGGCCCGTCGGGCTCATCGCGGCGAGGCGGCTCTTCGACGGGATTCCCGCTGGAGTCCACTTCGCCGGTTTCGTCGTGCGGCTGCGACATCGTTCCTCCTCGGGTGGCCGGTCCTTCGCGGCTACCCGGCGGACACCGGTGTCAACCGCTCCTCGGCCGGTGTCCCGCCGCGCAGCAGCAGCACCGCGACCAGGCCCAGCGCGGCCACGACGGCGAAGAACCAGAAACCCCACGGATAGGCGATCCCGGCCGTCACCAGCGCCCCGGTGACGAACGGGCCGAGGATCGAACCCAGCCTGCCGACCGCCGACGTCAGCCCGAGCGCGGTGCCGCGGGCCGACGCCGGGAACGCCTGCGCCACATAGCCGTAGATGAGCACCTGCGCGGAGAACACGAACACGCCGGTCAGCAGCACGACCGCGTTGAGCACGAGCGCGTTGCCGATCTTCAGGCTCAGCGCCGCCAGCAGGACCGCCCCGGCACCGAACCAGATCCGCGCGATCGGGCGGATGCCGAACCGGTCGGCGATCGTGCCGGCCAGCACCAGCCCGAGCACCGCGCCGATGTTGAGCACCAGCAGCAGCGTGATCGACGTCGAGATCGGGTAGCCCGCCGTGCGCATCAGCTGCGGCAGCCAGGTGTTGAGCCCGTAGACCAGCAGCAGGCCCATGAACGAACCGGTCCAGACGGCGATGCTGATCCGCCGGAACCGGGTGCCCAGCAGGTCCTTGAGCCCGACGCGCTCGGACGTCTCGCGCGCGGCGAGGTAGGCCGCGGACTCCGGCAGCTTCCACCACATCAGCGGCACGGCCAGCAGGCCGATGACCCCGCCGCCGTAGAACAGCAGATGCCAGTCCTCCTTGGCCGACAGCGCCAGTACCGACGTCAGCACCGCGCCGACGTGGTAGCCGGTCATGGTGAACGTGCTCGCGCTGGCGCGCCGCCGGGCCGGTAGGTTCTCCGACATCACGGTGAGCGCCACCGGCATGCACGCGCCGAGGCCGAGCCCGGCCACGAACCGGAAGACGCCGAACGTGGCGACGTTCGGCGCGAGCGGCGTCAGCAGGGTGAACAGCGAGAACAGCGCGACCGAGCCGATCAGCAGCACGCGGCGGCCGAACCGGTCGGTGAGCGGGCCGAGGCAGGCGGCGCCGACGGCCACGCCGATCAGCGACACCGTGGCGACCGCGGTCGCGCCGGCCGCGGTGAAGCCGAGGTACCCGCTCTTGAGCAGGGTCGGGATGGTGGCGCCGAGCGCGACCAGGTCGTACCCCTCGAGCAGGACGGTCAGCCAGCAGAGGACCGCCGTCCAGGTGCCACGAGACGTCGTTGTCATCGTCGTCCTCCTCAGAACGGGTAGTTCGCGATGTCCGCGCGGACGGTGAGCCACTGCGTCTCGGTGAAGGCCTCGATGTTGGCCTTCGCGCCGCCGAAGCGGGAGCCGTTGCCGGAGTCGCCGACGCCGCCGAAGGGCGCGGTCGGCTCGTCGCCGACGGTCTGCTCGTTGATGTGCACCTTGCCCGAGCGGACCTCGTCGGCCAGCTGCATCGCGGTGCCGACGTCGCCGAGGATGCCGACCGACAGGCCGTACTCGGAGTCGTTGACCAGCCGCGCGGCGTCGTCGAGGTCGCGGTAGGCGCGCACCGGCGCCACCGGGCCGAAGATCTCCTCGCGCCAAGCCGGGCTCGCGTCGTCGAGTCCGAAGAGGACGGTCGGCGGGTAGTACGGCGCGTCCGGCTTGCCGCCGGCGAGCACCCGCGCGCCCGCCGCCACGCTCCGGTCGACGACGTCGGTGACGTGCGCGAGCTGGCGGTCGTCGATGATCGGGCCGAGCGCGACGTCGCCATCGGCCGGGTTCCCGACCGGCAGCCGGCGCGCCTTCTCGGCGAGCGCCTCGACGTACTCGTCCACTTGGGATTCGTGCACCAGGTGGCGGCCGGTGGTCATGCAGATCTGGCCCTGGTGCAGGAACGAGCCGAACGCGCCGGCGGAGGCCGCCTTCGCGACGTCGGCGCCCGGCAGCACGACGAGCGCGTTGTTGCCGCCCAGCTCCAGGTGCACGCGCTTGAGCGAGCGCGCGGCGGCTTCGCCGACCTTCCGCCCGGCCGCGGTCGAGCCGGTGAACGACACCACCGCCACCTCGGGCGCGTCGACCACCGCGGCGCCCACGGCCGCGTCGCCGGGCAGCAGGTGCAGCAGGCCCTCGGGCAGCCCGGCCTCTTCGAAGACGCGCAGGATGCTCACCCCGCCGCACACCGCCGTGCGCAGGTCGGGCTTGAGCAGGACGGCGTTGCCCAGCGCGAGCGCGGGGGCGACCGAGCGGATGGCCAGGATCAGCGGGAAGTTGAACGGCGAGATCACCGAAACCACGCCGGCCGGCCCCCGCCGCGCCAGCGACCAGCGGGGTTCGCCGGTGCTGAGCACTTCGCCGAGCGGGTGGGTGGGCAGGGCCGCGGCCTCGAAGCAGATCCCGGCCGCCATCTCGGTTTCGATGCCGGCCTTGGGCCGCGTCGAACCGGCTTCACGGACGATCCAGTCCTGCACCTCGGCGGCGTGCTTCTCCCACAGCTCGCCGGCGCGGCGCAGCACGGCGGCGCGTTCGGCGGGCTTGCGCCGAGCCCAGTCCCGCTGCGCCTTCGCGGCGGCCGCGGCGGCTTCCCCGACGTCGCCCGGTGTCGCGATGCCCACGCTGCCCAGCACGTTCCCGGTGGCCGGCTCGACGACCGGGTGCGTCCCGCCGCTGCCGTCGCGGAATTCGTTCTCCAGCAAGGTCATGATCACTCCGGTGTGGTCGGTTCGGTGTCGACCTGGATCAGCCGGGGGCCGTCCGGGGTCGCCTTGAGCTGGGCGCGCAAGTCGTCTTCGTCGCGGACGGCGGTGGCTTCGACGCCGTAGCCGGCCGCGATCGCGGTGAAGTCCATGCCGGGGATCTCCGTGCCGGGCACGTCCGGCGTCCCGAGCAGCTCGCCGAACCACTGCAGGGCGCCGTAGACGCCGTTGCGCAGGATCACGAAGGTGACCGGCACGCGGTAGTGCGCGGCGGTCCACAACGCCGTGATGCCGTAGTTGGCCGAGCCGTCGCCGATCACGCCGACGACCGGGCGGTCCGGGCTGCCCATCGCGACGCCGACCGCGGCGGGCAGGCCGAAGCCGAGCCCGCCGGCGGCCGGGAAGAAGTACGAGCCTTCGCGGCGCAGGTCCATCTGGCGCCACCAGGCCGAATTCGTCGACGTCGACTCGACGACGTAGCGCGTGTCGGCGCTCTGGGTGTCGCGCAGGGCGGCGAACACCTGCTCCGGGTGCAGCGCCTTCCCGCCGGTCCTGGCCGCCGGGATTCCGACGTGTTCGCCTGCTGTTCCGCGTGCCGGGATTTTCGTCAGCAGCGCCTCGATCACCGGCGCGGGGTCGGCGACCAGCGCGTCACCCATCGGCGCGCGGGCCGCGGCGCCGAAGTCGTCGGTGACCTGGATGAGCCGGGTGCCCTCGGGCAGGTACGCGCCGGGCACGTGCTGGTGGTAGCGGAAGACCGGCGCGCCGAGCACGAGCACGAGGTCGTGCCCGGTCAGCGCGGCCGACACCGGCGCGATGCCGGCGGGCAGCACGCCCCGGAAGAGCGGGTGCCGGTTGGGGAAGGGCAGCCGGTGCGGCGACGGCGCCACCCACGTCGGCAGCCCGAGGTGCTCGGCCAGGGTGACGGCGCGGTCGAAGAGCCCGGTGGCGTCGATGTCGCCGCCGAGGACCAGCGCCGGGTTCTTCGCCGCGGCCACGCTCGCGACGAGAGCCTCGAGCTGGGCTTCGCCGGGTTCGAGGCCTTTGTGGACCTGCCGGTCGAGCGTGGGGCTCGCCGGGAGCTCGGCGGCCCAGTCGTCGTAGGGCACCGAAAGGTAGGTGGGGCGCCGGTTCAGCTCGGCCTCGAAGACGGCCTGCGCGAGCGACCTCGGGACGTCTTCGGCGCAGCTCGGCTCCCCGGACCAGGCGACCAGCGGCCGCATCAGCTGCGTCGCGTCGACGTTGGCGAGCATCGCCTCCAGCCCGATCGCCGTCCGGACCTGCTGGCCCGCGGTGAGCACCAGGGGAGAGCGCGAGTAGACGGCGTTGGTGAGCGCGCCCATCGCGTTGCCGGAGCCCGCGGCGGCGTGCAGGTTGACCAGCACCGGGCGGCCGGTCACCTGGGCGTAGCCGTCGGCCATCCCGACGACGGCGCCTTCGTGCAGGCCGAGGACGTACCGGAAGTGCTCCGGCAGCCCGGCGAGGAACGGCAGCTCGTTGGAGCCGGGGTTGCCGAAGACGGTCGTCAGGCCTCGGCGGTCCAGGAACTCGTGGGCGAGCCGGCGGGCGGTGGGCATCGGTGCCTCCTCGAAGTCGGACCGACCCTATGGAGCCGCGCGGCTGTGTTCCAATAGATGTTGGCTCGCTGCTTCATCGATGGGATCGATATGCCGGACTTCGACCTGAACCTGGTGCGCACGTTCGTGCTGCTCTACGAGACCCGCAGCGTGACCGCGACGGCGGAGTCCCTGCACGTCACGCAGCCGACGATCAGCTACAGCCTGCAGAAGCTGCGGCGCCGGTTCTCCGACGAGCTGTTCCGCCGCACCGGCGGCGGCCTGGAGCCGACGACGACCGCCCGCGCGCTCTACGAGCCCCTGCACAGCGCGCTGTCGGAGATCGAGACGGCGGTGAGCGGCGCGAAGTCGTTCTCGCCGTCGGCGGCCCGGGCGGAGTTCACGCTGTGCCTGTCGGACCTGGGGGAGATGTCGCTGCTGCCGCGCCTGATGGCGGCGCTGCCGGCGCGGGCGCCGGGGGTGACGCTGACCGTCCGGCCGCTGGACGTCGACCGCGCGGCCGACCAGCTCGGCCGCGGCGAGGTCGACGCGTTCATCGCGTCCCCGCTGATCAGCTCCCAGCGCGTCGCCCGGATCCCGCTGTTCACCGAGGGCTACCTGGGGATGGTGGCTTCGGACCACCCGCGTCTTCCGGAGGCCGTCTCGTTCGAGCAGCTGGCGGCCGAGCGCCACGTGACGGTGTTCGGCCCGACGGGCCACGACGGCCCGCGCCGGGCGCTGGAGGCGTGCGGCCTCCTCGATCGCGTGGTGCTCGAGGTGACCCGCTTCGCGGCGCTGCCGTACCTGGTGCAGGACGGCGAGCTGGTGGCGATGGTGCCGCGCCTGGTGGCCGGGATGTTCGCGGCGCAGCACCGCGTCCGGCTGTTCGAGCTGCCGATGGACGTGGAGCCGGCGCAGGTTTCGGTGTACACGCGCCACACGCACGCGCGCAGCCCCGCGCAACATTGGCTTGTGACATTCATGCGCGAAGTGCTCAGTTGAATTAACACGCATTTTTCCTGATGCCCATTTCCCGCCGAAAGGTCTGGGCCGAACGTGTAGTCCTTGGTGCTGAGCCGATCCCGCCCTGCCTAGGGTCGAACATGATCCTGAAACCCGAGCTAGGGAGGAATCCGGTGAAGCTCGTCCGCCTGGTGAAGAAAGCGCTTCCCAAGAGGAGCTTGAAGGCTTACGCCTGGTACGGCTGGATCTGATCGCGCGGCCGGTCCCGGTCACCGGGACCGGCCCCCGTTCCCCTTTCGAGGAGTGCCGAACGTGGTCATCGCTCCCGCCCGCCGCGAAGTCGTCTTCGCGCCCCGCCTGGCGGAACTGCTGCGCGAGCACCGGGACGGCGGGCTCTTCCGCCTCGAGCCCGACACCGTCGGGATCGCCGACCCGGACCTGATGGACGCCGTGCTGCGCGCCCGCCCGGCGAACGCCGAGGAGCGCCCGACGTTCAAGCCGGTGCTGGGCCGCGCGGTGACCCGCGCCGAATCGGCGAGCCTGATGCAAGCGCTCGGCGCCGACGTCCGGGCCGCGCTGAAGCGACCTGCCGACGTCCCCGACCTCACCGGTGCGTGGCCGGCCGTACCGCACGACTACCTGCGCCGATTCGTCTTCGGGCCCGAGACGCGCCGGTTCCGCGTGCTCGTCGACCGCCGCCTGGAGCTGACGCCGAAGCTGACCTGGTCGGCCGTCGCCGCCGGGGCCGCGCTGGCCCGGCGGCCGGCGCCGGACGCCGAGCTGTCGACGCTCGCCCGGCAGGTCCTTGCCGCCGACACGCTGGCCGAACGGCGTTTCCGGATGTACCTCTACCGCCGGGTCGCCGCGCCGATCTGCTTCACCGTCGCCGCGCTGGTGACCAACGCGGTGTGGCTGGGCGCGCCGTTCGACGACGACGTCCCGAACGAACACGTCCTCGACGAAGCACTGCGGCTGCTGCCGCCGTCGTGGAACATCCTGCGCGTGCGCTCGCCGGAGTTCGCCGAGGTGGACGCCCGCATCACCCCCGGCGACGACGTCCTGCTGCTGCCGCTGCTGAGCCACCGCTCACCGAAGCTGTGGGAAGCGCCGGACGAGTGGCGCCCGCGGCGCTGGGCCGCCCTCGACGCCGACCGCCACCCCGGTTACCTGCCGTTCGGGCACGTCAGCGAGCGCTGCTGGGGCCGGCACCTGGTGCTGCCCCTGGCGAGCCGCCTGCTCGACGTCGTCCGCGCCGAAGGCCTGGTGCCCGACCCGCGGCGCACCCGCGCGCGCGTGGAGCTCGACGGCCTGCTCGAGCTGGCCGACGTGCGGGTGGTCAGCCCGCGTCGCAGCGGGCGCCGTTGAGGGTGAACGCCGTGGGGGCCGGGTTCCCGTGGTCGAAGGCCCCGTTCAGCCCCGTGCTGACGGTCGCGCCCGGTGCGAGGGTGGCGTTGTAGGACTCGGCGGTGACGGTCACCCGGCTGGCGCTCTGGCTGTACTTGCCGTCCCAGCCGTGGGTGACCCGCTGCCCGGCGGTGAACGTCCAGGTCAGCGTCCACGGTTCCAGCGTTTCGCTGCTCTTGTTGGTGATGGCGACGCCCGCGGTGAAGCCGTCGTTCCACTGGTCGGTCACGGAAAAGCGCACGACGCACGACGCGGCTGCGGCCGGCGGGGGCTGGGGTGCGGCCGAGGTCGGCACCGGCGTCGTCGTCGGCGTTGCGGTTTGCCGCAGCACGGTCGGGATCGGCGTCGGACCGGGCCGGCTGAGCGTGGGAGTGGCCGGATGCGGAGTCGTCGCCGGCGCGAGCGGGGCCTGCGGCGTGGCCTGCCGCGGCTGCGCGCTGCCGGACGTCACCGCGATGAGCACGAGGCTGCCGAGCACCACGACGGCGCCGGCGAACGCGGAGATCCACCGGATCCGCCGCCCGGCCCGCTGCTGGACGGCCGCGGCTTCGCGGGCGCGCTGCTCGAGCCGTTCTCGGTAGCCGTCGCCGGTGTCCTCCTCGCGCGACGGTGTGGCCGCGGGCGGCCCGCCGAGCGAGCGCGGCGTCGCCCCCGTCTCCCGGAGCAGCTCGGCGACGGAGATTTCGTCGTCGTCCCGCCGCCGACCCATGGAAAACCTCCCGTTCTGCGGCCCGACCGGCGAATCCTAGGAAGCGGCGGCGACCTTGTAAACCGTGTGCACGCGGCGTGCACCCGCCGTGCACGAGACGCTGATGTCCGGGCGGTTCCCTGGGGCGGTGGCCGGAACCCGCCGGCCCGACCCAGGAGGTTTCCCGATGTCCGACCCGAAGATCATCGCCGTCGTCGGCGCCACCGGCCAGCAGGGCGGCGGCCTGGCCCGCGCGATCCTCGACGATTCGGAGCGGCGGTTCGCGCTGCGGGCGATCACTCGCAACCCGGACTCCCCGGCCGCGCGGGCGCTGGCCGCTCGCGGCGCCGAAGTCGTCGCCGCCGACCTGGACGACGAGTCGAGCCTGACGAAGGCTTTCGAAGGCGCGTACGGCGCCTACCTTGTCACGGCGTTCTGGGAGTACAACTCCGTCGAGCGCGAGCAGCAGCAGGCCCGCGCGATGGCCGCGGCGGCGAAGGCCACCGGACTGCGCCACGTGATCTGGTCGACCCTGCCCGACACCCGCCTGCACCTGCGCGACGACCGCGTCCCGACGCTGCACGAGCGGTACAAGGTCCCGCACTTCGACAGCAAGGCCGAAGCGGAGGCGTTCTTCGTCGAGGCGGGCGTGCCGACGACGTTCCTTTCGACAACGTTCTACTTCGAGGCCTTCCTCGACTTCTTCCGCCCGGTCCGCGACGACGACGGCGTCATCGCGCTGCACCTGCCGATGGCCGACAAGACGCTGCCGGGCATCGCGGCGGAGGACATCGGCCGCACGGCGTTCGGCGTGTTCGCGCAGGGCCCGTCGCTGGCCGGCGAGACGATCAGCATCTCGGGGGAGAACCTGACCGGCGAGCAGTACGCCGCGGCGTTCGCCAAGGAGCTCGACACGGTGGTCGCCTACCGGCCGATGAGCGTCGAGGACCTGCGGGCCGCGGGCTTCCCGGGCGCGGACGACCTGTCGAACATGTTCTTCTACTACGCCGAGCACGAAGACGCGTTCGCCGGCGCGCGCGACCCGGAGGCGGTGCGGAAGCTGAACCCGCGGCTGCAGGACTTCGCGACCTGGCTCGCGTCGCGGCGCGAGGCGTTCGAGGGGCTGTGACGGAATACCGTTCCGCGGCCGCCGGTTGCGCTCTGCGTGACCGATGCGGTGCGGTTCGAAGTCCTCGGCCCGGTCCGGGCGTGGCGCGGCGACGCCGAGCTCGAGCTGGGGCCACCCCGGCAGCGGGCGGCGCTGGCGGTGCTGCTCCTGCAGGAGGGCACACCACTGTCGCCGGCCCAGCTGGTCACGGCGTTGTGGGGCGGGGCGGAGCCACGGGCGGCGGTCGGCATGGTGCGGTCGTACGTGTCCCGCCTGCGCCACGCCGGCGTCCCGATCGAGTCGGTCGGCGGCGGCTACGCGATCCGCGCCGGTTCTCTGGACGTCACGGAGTTCGAGCGCCTTTTGTCTTCACCGCCTTCGTTGCGGGAGGCGCTGGAGTTGTGGCACGGCACGCCGCTGTCCGGGGTGAACGGCGACTACGCGGAGGCGGCCCGCGAGCGCCTGGTCCAGCTGCACTTCAAGGCCCGCGAGGACCTGGCGGCGGCGGACATCGAGGCGGGCCGCCACGTCGACCTGACGGACCTGATCGTCGAACAGCCGTTGCGCGAGCGCCCGCGTGAGCTGCAGATGCTGGCGTTGTACCGCGCGGGCCGCCAGGCGGAGGCGCTGGAGCTGTTCACGGCGACGCAGCGCCTGCTGGAGTCCGAGCTGGGTCTCGACCCGGGCCCGGAGCTGCGCGAGATGCAACGCCGCATCCTGGCGGCGGACCCATCGCTGGCGCCGCCGGTGTCCGCCCCGTCCCAGCTGCCCCCGGACCTCCCGGAGTTCGTCGGCCGCGTGTCATTGACGTCCGCGCTGTCCGAGGCACTGACCAGGCCCACGGCGTCGGTCCCGGTGCTGGGCATCGAGGGCCTGGCGGCGATCGGCAAGACAGCGCTGGCGGTCCACATCGCCCACACGGTCGACTTCCCGGACGGCCGGCTGTTCCTGGACCTGGCGGAGTCACCGGACCCGCTGTCCGAGCTGCTGCACGGAATCGGCGTGCGCGACCTCCCGGCGTCGGCGAGCGAGCGGGCGGCGTTGTGGCGAACCCGCACGTCGGGCCGCAGGGTGCTGGTGGTCCTGGACAACGCCCGCCCGGAGGACGACATCCGAGTGCTGCTGCCGGGCGCGGGAGGTCCGGCGGTGCTGATCACGGCCCGCCGTCGCTTGTACGACGTACCGCACGCCCACTGGACAAAGCTGGGCGGCTTGAGCGTCCAGGAGTCGGTGACCCTGCTGACGCAGGTGGTGGGCCAGGACCGGGTGGCGGCTTTTCCCGGGGAAACGCAGGCGCTGGCTTCGCGGACAGCGGGGCTCCCCCAGGTCATCCGCGCGATCGGCGAGAGGCTGGCATCCCGCCCGGAGTGGACGATGACGGAGGCCCTGAAGAGGGTGGGCCGCCCAGCCCCGGGAGCACCGGCAAGGCCCCCGGAGTGCCAGGCGATAGAGAAGCCGTACGAGTCGGCGGTGGCCGAGCTGACGCCCTGGCAGAGGCACGCGTTCGAGAGGCTGTCGCCGTTCCCCAGGTTCTCGACGGCAACGGCATCGGCGGCGCTGGACCTTCCGGCCCAGGACACGACGATCCTCCTGGAATCCCTGGTGGACGCGCACTTGCTTGAGGCCGCGGGGCCGGAGGCGTACGCCTACCAGGAGCCGGTGCGATTGTTCGCTGAATCGATGCAGCAAGTGCGAAACCGGCCGATCATGCCAGAGGCCGCCGAGGGAGCGATCCGGACCCCCCTGAACGGGGTGCTGGAGGCGCCGTATACTCTTTCTTCAGCAGGTCCGAGTGGCGGAATGGCAGACGCGCTAGCTTGAGGTGCTAGTGCCCTTAACGGGCGTGGGGGTTCAAGTCCCCCCTCGGACACATATTCGTGGGAGATCTCCCAAACCACAGAGTGACTGGCCCGCTACGGCGGGTCTTTGTCGCGTTCAGCGCCCGTCGATCTCGGTTACGCTGATCTTGACCGCGCCCTCCCTTCGCGCAACACGTCGGGGAGGTGTCGCATGACCCGCGTCCCCTCCTTGGCCTTACCCGGCCGGATCGCGACGCCGGATCCGGAACGCGTGGCTTCCTTGCCTGTGCCGATGGGGTTGCCGCCGTTGCGTGATCTCCATGCTGCGGATGGTCCGCGGCTGTCGATTGCGCTGATGGACGGGGGCGGGCGGCTGCAGGACCGCGGCGCCGTCGCAGCCCTCGGCTGGAGTCAGGGTGACCGGCTGTTGATCACTATCGTCCGGACCTCGGTGGTGATCCGCCGGCGTCCGGACGGGGTGTTCGTCATGCCCCGCAAGCCCTACGTCGCCCTTCCAGCTCCGGTGCGCCGCGGCTGCGGAGCCCTCGCGGGCAGCCGCCTGCTGCTGGTCGCCGATCCCGTCCACGACGTGCTCATCGTCCACCCGGAAGCCGCCGTGCAGGCGATGCTGCGCACCTTCCACACCTCCCTTTCTGCCCCCGAGGAGGAGGCCTCATGACCGCCACCACCGAAGACCTCGAAGCGGCGCGGCTACTGCTGTCACGCCTCGGCGTGGACCCCGCCGATCTCATCGGCGACGCACCCACCGGCAACACCGGGGGTGAACGCCCGCCGATGCCGACGCTGGGCGAATGGATCCCGGTCGTCGCGGGCCTCGTGTCGCAGAGCACGGCCAGTTCCTACGGGTCGTACTGGAAGAAGGCCGACGCCCGGTGGGGCGAGCGGCCCATGGACACGATCACGGCCACCGAGATCAAGGCAATGGCCGAGCACGTCCGCAGCACTGCGCGTGTCCGCCGCAACTCCCGCGGCGGGCGCAACGCGGCGGAGAACTTCGTCGCCGCCATGCGCTGCCTCTACAAGCACCTGGTCAACGACGGACGCCTCGACGAGCGCGCCAACCCGGCCATGCGGGTCACCAAGCCACGGCGCAACGCCTCCACCCGCCGGGCCCTCGCGTCCGACCGGGTCAACGAGCTCAACGACATCGTTTCCACCACCGGCGACGACCCGGAGCTGGACGCTTTGGTCTGCCGGCTGCATGAGGAGAGCGCCTGCCGGCGTGGTGGTGCACTCGCGTTGCGTCGCCGCGACCTGGACCAGACTCAATGCACGATCCTGCTGCGGGAGAAGGGTGAAACCGAACGCTGGCAACCGGTCTCGCCGACCCTGATGCGGCACCTCGTCGCCCACTTCGACGAACGCGGCGACGGCGACCCCGAAAGCCAGCTGCTGCGCTACGCCAACGGCAACCCGATCACCAAGCGTCGCTACGACTACATCTTCGGCCGTGTCCAGAAGGAACTGGACTGGGCAAGGTCACTGCAGGTCAGCGCCCACTGGCTGCGCCACACCACGCTGACCTGGGTCGAGCGCAACTTCGGCATCGGCGTCGCTCGCGCCTACGCCGGACACGCCGAGTCCGGCAGCGACCTGACAACCACCACCTACGTCAAGGCCGACATCACCGAGGTCGCCGAAGCGCTGGCCGCGCTCACCGGGGAACCCCACCCCTTGGCCCCGGTTCGCACGCCGCGGACCACGACAGAGTGATCGAAGGCGGGCGCGGTCGTGCAGACCGCGCCCGCCTCACTCGCTGTGAGCGGTCCTGTCCGGGATGTTGACGAGGTTGTCGTGGAAGGCGCTGACCATCGTGTAGAACACGTGCTGCGGATAGACGACCAGCAGGTCGTGCTCCAGCACGGCAGCGAGAAGCACCTGATCCTCAGCCCGGATGCGGCACCGCGCCCGCAGCCGGGCCGGCAAGGTCAAATTCATCCTCGGCGGAACTGACGCACCCGACGGCTTCTCGCTCGGCGCTACCACGAGCAGACCCGAGGACGCCGAGAGCCGCAGCGGCAGGCCCGGAACCCAACTCAACCGCTCCAGCGGGACCCGCGCCGCCACCACGCCGTTCATGCCGACCCGGACCAGGCTGAACGCGACCGACCCACGGTCCACCACCGGGCCCAGATCGGCAACAGGCAAGGGAATCACAGGTTCGGCGCTGCACCTCCGCTCGGGCAAGAGCAGCGACGCGACGATCCTGTTGCCCGTTCCCTCCGATGTCGAGCACGGAACCGCCTTGGCCGCGCGAGCGGCGACAGGCATTGGGTCTTCGCCAGCTCGACGTTCCCGATCGTGTGACATGACTGTCCCAGATGTCGCGTGGGAGGGCGAGGCGAAGCAGCGTCCGACGGTGTCACAGCGCGGAGCTGAACGTGATCGAGTTTAGTCCCTGAATGTTCAATTCTTCGCATTGAGCGCCGGAACGACGCACGCGCGCATCGGCGACCCGACTAAAGCCCTGTAGCCGGAAGATTCGAACCTTCGACACCTGCCTCTGGCGGGTGGTCGGCAGGGGTGACCATGACCTCTAGCAGCATCTTTGTCCTCTTGAATGTCGCGGCTGGGCGCTGGAGCCCCACCGTCCGACACCGTTTCGCCTCACGCCTGATGTCGCGGGAATCCGCTGCGGAGGTCGGGCGTGTCGCGCTCGCTGGTCGGCAAGTCAATGCCGATGCTGCCACGGGAGGTAGACCACCGAGGTCGTGACACCCGGAACCGCCGCTTGCCGGCGGGGCCCCGGGATAGCCCGCGGGCGTTGCTCCGCCTTTGCTGTGAATTTGCAGCTCGCCGCTCGCTGCAAGACCTCACCTGCCGTGCTGGTGCCCCGCCGTTGATGCTCGAAGTGGGCGTTTCGTTTGGGGATGTAGCGAACCCAGGTAGTAGTCGAGGCACCAGTCAACACGGGAGAGCCCGGATGAGTGACGACGGCGTCGAGGCAGCATGCCCGCGAAACTTCAGAGCCGACCGCTGGTGTCGAGCTCAAGAGCGGTAGCTCCTGAGGGTTGTGTCGTTCGGGTGCGCGTGCAGGCCGGCGAGTTAGCATGGTGTGCTCCGCCGAAAGGGGTAACCGAATGGCAGCCGTATGGCGGTCGCCGGATGTTTGGGCGACAGTGGAGACGTTCGACGGCAATGTCGTCCGTCAGCTCCTTGTGCCCGCATCCGCGGGCTTCGTCCTTGCCGTCGGCAATGACCCATCGGCGTTGGTAGCGCGGAACGAGTTTGGAACCTGGCCGGCATCGATAGCCGGGGCAGCCGGTACCACGTCAACCCTGGAGCTGAGGGCCGGTCTGGGAAGCGAACCGGGCGACCCGGTGCTCAAGGGCGACTGGATCGGTTCTCGAAGTCTATGGACCCCGGAGACGGTGCTCGCCACGTATGAGGATGCCCTGAGCTTTCAAGAGAGCACTGGATACCGGAACGGTTTGCGCCGCCCGCAGCTCGGCGCGTTGCACGCGGTGCTGGGATACTGGACGACCGGTCGCGTCGCTCCCGTAACAGTCGTGATGCCGACGGGCACGGGAAAGACCGAGACAATGGTCGCGTTGCTGCTGGCGGCGAAACTGCACCGCCTGCTGGTCGTGGTGCCCTCGGAGGTGCTACGCACCCAGATCTCAGGCACGTTCATCAAGCTCGGCGTGCTGCACAAACTCGGGATCGCGAATCCGGACGCGATGCGCCCGGTGGTCGGTCAGCTCACCAGCGGCCTGAAGTCCGTCGAACAGGCCGAAGCGTTCGCCGAGGCGTGCAACGTCATCGTCGCCACCCCGCAGGCGTTGACTGCCTGCGACCCGGACGCGCGCTCGGCGCTGCGCGCGCTGTGCTCGCACCTATTTGTCGACGAAGCCCATCACGTCGAAGCGCGGACGTGGTCCGACACACGCGAAGCATTCGCTGACCGTCCAGTCGTGCAATTCACCGCGACACCGTTCCGCGAGGACGGCCGGCACGTCGACGGTCAGATCGTCTACGACTTCCCACTGTCAGAAGCGCAGCGCCACGGCTTCTTCGCGTCAATCAACTACACCTCGGTGATCGACTTCGTCAACACCGACCGCGAGCTGGCACGGCAAGCCGTGGACCAGCTGCGCCGGGATCGGGAAGCCGGACTTGATCACCTACTCCTGGTCCGGGCCAAGACCACCAAACGGGTCGACGACCTGCTACCGCTCTACCGCGAACTCGCGCCCGAATTCGAACCGGTGGCCGTGTACTACAGCATGTCGGCGACCGCGAAGAAACGAGCGCTGGCGGCGATCCGCGCCGGAGAGTCACGGATCATCGTGTGCGTCAACATGCTGGGAGAAGGATTCGACCTCCCGGCACTCAAGATCGCCGCCGTGCATGATCCGCAGAAGAGCCTCGGCGTGACCCTGCAGTTCGTGGGTCGGCTAGCCCGGACCTCGTCTGACTCGTCGCTGGGAGACGCATCGGTCTTCGTGGCGCGCACCGAGTACCACGTCGACGACCGGCTGCGCGCACTGTACGCCGAGAACGCCGACTGGAACGACGTTCTCCGTGACCTGTCCGAGGCCGCGCTGGGCGAGCAACGCGCGATCAGTGAATTCGAAGCCGGATTCACCAGCACCCCGGACGAGGTCATGCTCCGGAACCTCGAGCCCAAGATGAGCACAGTCGTCTACCAGACACAGTCAGACGAGTGGACCCCCGAAGCCATGGTCGACTTCTTCGGCGAAGAGGACCTGCTCACCCTGCCGATCGGATTGAACCCGGCCGAGGGTGTCGCGTGGTCCGTCGTCACCAACCGCACCCAAGTTCCCTGGGGTGACCTGAAAACGGTCGAAGAGGTCACCTACGAGCTGTTCGTGCTGTACTTCGACCGTAGACGCAGGCTGCTCTACATCAACAACTCCGCCAACAGCGGCCTGTTCCCCGAACTCGCCGAGCACGTGGCAGGTCCTTCGACCCGGTTTACCGGCTCGAAGGTCTACCGCGTCATGGGCGACATCACCCGGCTTGTCCCCACTACTGTCGGCGTCCTGGATGTGCGCAACCACTTCCGCCGGTTCTCCATGCACGTCGGCGCGGACGTGGCCGAAAGCTTCCCCACCGCCGAGCAGAAGACGAAGACTCAGACCAACATCTCCGGTTCCGGCTACCGCCAGGGTGAGCGCGTCAACATCAGCGCCTCGATCAAAGGCCGCATCTGGAGCCACAGCAAAGCAGCGACCGTCAAACACTGGCGAGACTGGTGCGACGGCATCGGCGACAAGCTGCTCGACGACACCATCAGCATCGACGACGTGATCCGGCACTTCATCGTGCCCGAAGACCTGGAGTCCCGGCCGGAGTCTGTGCTGCTGGCAGTCGAGTGGCCCTGGGAGATCCTCGCGTCCACCAGCGAACAACTCACTCTGACCTACGACAAGCGGGCCTATCCGATGATCGACGTCGAACTGCGGCCCCGCGGTGAGGACGAGACCGGCCCGTTGACGTTCTGGGTCAGCACCGACGCGTGGACCGTCGGCTACGAGGCAGATTTCGCCGAAGGGCGTCTGGTTTACCGCTGCACGGAGCAGGACGAGATCGAGGTGGGCACGCGCCGAGCCGACGCGGTCGGCTTGAGTCAGTGGCTGACCGAGCGGCACGGGTTGACGTTCCTGCTCGACCAGGATCGCGTCATCCACAACGACAAGCTCTACGATCCGAAACAGCGCCTCGAGCCGTTCCCGCGCGACCAGCTGAGGGTGCTGGACTGGTCTCAGGTGGATCTACGCGCGGAATCCCAAGGTTCAACCAAGCGCGCGGACTCGATCCAGGCTTTCACGATCCGGCAACTGACCGCGGATCAGACCTGGGATGTGGTCATCGACGATGACGGCAAGGGCGAGATCGCCGACGTTGTCGCGCTCAAAGCCGATGGTGATGAGTTGCTGATCCACTTCTTCCACTGCAAGTATGCCATCGATGGTGTCTCCGGTGCGCGGGTGTCGGACCTGTACGAGTTGTGCGGGCAGGCGCAGAAGAGCGTCGTCTGGCGCAGTCGGGCCGATATAGTCCCGCTGTTCAAGAACCTTGAGCGGCGAGCGAAGAACAAGTTCAAGCGGACTGATGTCAATCCGTTCGAGGTGGGCAACATTGCTGACCTCTACAGGCTGAGGGAACTGGCGCGAGTGCTCAAGCCGCGCCTGGAGATGACGATCATCCAGCCGGGCCTGTCCGCAGCGAAAGCCAGCGACGCCCAGCTGGACCTGCTGGCCGCGACCGAGACCTACGTGCGTACCACCGCCAACGCTCCCTTGTATGTGTGGTGCAACGACTAACCGGGCGAGAACCGCCCTCACGACGACGATGCAGGAAGCAGCGCAGAGGAGCCGATGGCCATGCTCGATCTCTCGACGATGCGCCGGTTGGTGTTCATCCGCCTGATCTTCCAGCAGGGGATTTCGCAGGCTCAGCAGCCGGGGCCGCTGTCGATGACCAGCGTCCTGTCATTTCACGACTCGGTCGAGCTGTTCTTGGTGCTCGCCGCAGAGTATCTGGGCGCGCAGCTGCCGAACCACACGACTTTCCTGGACTACTGGCCTCGCCTCGCGCCGCTGTCCCCGACGAACAAGAACGGCATCCCCAACGGGGTCCCGCTGTCAGGCAAGACCGCGATGGACCGCCTCAACCGGTTACGCAACGGACTCAAACACGCCGGCACATTGCCAGGCGCGCACGCCGTGGAACAGGCACGCACAGAAGTCGAAGCGTTCTTCGTCGACAACACCCCGTTGGTGTTCGGCCCAGATGTCGAGTTCGCCGGCCTTGACCTGACCGATCTGGTCACCCAGCGCGAGGTTCACGACAAGCTGAGGGACGCAGGTGTCAGCGCCCAGCGAGGCGACTACAAAACGGGGCTGGGCGAGCTCGCGGAAGCGTTCGTGCGGCTGCTCGATGACTACACCAAACGCAAGCGGATCGATCACCGGCGCAGCGTCTACGACTTCGGCCCGCACGTGGACGCGGTAGAAAGCACGCTCCCGTTCGCGAAGCAACACCTGACTGAGATCCTCGGCCGCGAGTTCGCTGATCACTACGACCGGCTGACCGAGGCCGCGTACGAGATGCAGCGAAACATGCAGGTTATAGCACTGGGCCTGGATTACCGCCGGTATGCCCGGTTCGTGCTGGTCACGCCCGAGGTGACTCGCCGCGGTCACGGTCCGTGGGAGGTCTACGCGCCCGAATGGCTGACCTACACCAGCGAGCACTACGAGTTCTGTCGCGAGTTCGTGATCTCCTCTGCGCTGCGGCTCGCCGAGATCGACTTTGACCTTGACCAGGACGTCTTGTACACGGCCTGGCGATTGAAGCGAGGGATGGAAGATACGTAGCAGAGTCGCAGGTCAGTCGGCAAGTCCTACGGCCAGAGCGCGCTGGTCATGGCGAACGTCGTTGACCCCGCCGATAGGGGTTGCTCTCTACGCTGCTGTCGGCGGGTCCCGGCTTGGCATTCGAGGTCGGGTAACCCGCTTTAGGAGAGTGGGCGACGATGCCGTCTAAAGCCTCTACCAGCAACTATATCTGCAAGGTTGCCTCTTGTGACCCCAGAAGTCACACGGTTAGACACGGTTTCGGGTCACGAAATGGGTCACGCGAGACGCCCCCAGCTGTGGCGCAAGACACAAGGCGGTCGGCGTGTCGGCGGACTCGCGCGCCCTGTGCTGATCAAAAGCGAAGACTCGGCGTCACCGAGATGGTCACCCCGACCCGCGATGTGGAGGTATAAGGATCATCGGAGTGATCCGCGCTGCGTCGGCGAGCTCGCGCCTCGCGGGGGCGACGCTGCACGTGGTCGCCCACGCACGGCGACACGCGAGGCGTTGATGCTTGGTTGTCTGGGCCGTGCTCAAGGGCGGATCGATGCCTGCAGTCGTTCTAGGTGAGCCTCCGGGGGGTTCGCCGAGTGCGTGCCGCACTCGTCACACGGTTGGGCTCGTGTCGAACGCGCATGCCCGGGATATCGGCCAGCGTCAAGGTTAAGGCGCGATGGCAGGGCTGTTCAGCCGGCTTGCGTCCGCTTCCTCGCCGCAGCCACTTCGGCACCTGCGTGGTAAGCGAGGAGTCCGATGAGGGTTCGAACCTGCCCGTGCCTATTGCTAAAGGGTGCGCGGCGCAGCCTTTCCGAGTCTCGGTCGACGATTAGGTTGTGATACTTAATTGACTGATCCGGTAGGCGCGTCTATCGCAGTGCCGAGTGCGCCTATGCCTGCGCCGAGGACTATTCCGATCGGGCTACATGTTACAGCACCTGCTTCTGCAGCCCGGGGTGAGTGCTGGCAGTCGCCTGCGTGTTCCGCCGGAGTGCTGATGAGCGTGGAGCCGGCGAATAAGGTCACAAGCATCGTGTTGTCGGAGTGCGCAATCGCGGGCTTACCTTCAGTGTGCCATAAAAGCACTATTTCTTCTTTCACTTCAACTCATTCAAAACAGCTTGCTGACGATCGAACTATATCTGAAGTTGGATGTTCGAGGATCAGTATAAGACCGCAAAATAGTCGCGGGTTTACCGTAGTTTCTGCTGTCGTGACCCAAAAGCGTGTGCGCACTGTGAGTGTTGACACAAAATCAAACAAAGGAGTTGCCGTTAATTTACTTTCATGATGTAGCATCCGTTGTCGTGTAACTGGCTAACAGGAGGGATTTGCGCATGCGTTCCCGGTTTCGCCCTGCCCGGCGGGTGGCGATCGTCGGCCTCATTGCCACGATTGTTGTGACGGCGCTTGCGTCGCCTGCGCAGGCTCGGGCGGCTGGTCTCTGTGACCGGCATCCCGAATTGTCGGTGTGCAAGGTCGCCGATGAGATTAAGCAGAACACGACCGCGGTCCAGAGTTTGCTGCGTGACGCTGCTCGAACTGAGCTCGGCACGCTGGTTCTCGGTCAGTTGCGCCAAGGGGGCCTCGACGTCGCCGAGCACGGGCTCAGCCAGGCTGCTCAGATCGCCGCTCAGCTCAGCAAAGCGCTTGACTCCGGTGACGTCGACCAGGCGCAGCGGGTTCTGGATCAGCTCGATGCGTCGCGCGAGCAGTTGCACAACGCTGCGGTCGCGACGGCGGTCGTGGCGAAGTCGCTGCCCAAGCTGGTCTCGATCGCGAAAGAGTTCGTGGCGATGATCAACGCGATCCCGGCCCTGGACATCCACATTGATGTTGCGGCGCTGGAAGCCAACAACCGTGCGCTGGATGCCACTGTGGCCGGCATTGAGCAGGCCTCGGCTGTACTGAACGAGGGCGCGCCTCGGATCCGCGCCGACGTGGCCGGCGCCAGCCGCGACTTCGCCGGCGCGAAGCGTGATCTGGACGCGGCGAACAGAACCCTCGCGGCGGCGAACAAGACCCTGGACGCGTTCAAGACCACGCCGTGGGCGCCGGTGGGGTCAGTGTCACTGAAGAACATCAAGTTCGACTTCGACGAAGCCTTCGGTCACCCGACCCATAACGGGTCGATGAACCCTGAGGTGTCAGCGCTGCTGTCGATCGTGGCGGACTTCATCCCTGGGGTGGGCAGCGTCAAGAACGCGGTCGAGGCGATCGCCGGGAAGGACGCGTTCACCCAGGAGGAGCTCGACGGGTTCGAGCGCGCCATCTACGGCATGGCCGCGGTCCCCGGCGCGGGTGGTGTACTCAAGAAGCTCACCGCGGTCGAGAAAGCGGCGAAGATCGCACGCGCGATCGAGATCGCCGCGAAGAACGGAGGTAAGGACTGGCGCGCAGCGTGGGATGCGTTGCCCCCGGGTAAGCAGAAGACAGTCAAGGAAGTCAACGCCGTCGCCGAGTTGCGCAGCCTGTTCGACCACTGGAAGGCCGGGGCGCAGAAGTTGCCGGGACGAGGAGATAACATCCCCGAGGTATACAAACTGGAAGACGGCACGACGATACAGTGGCGGATAGACTCAAAGTCGGGTGGTGAAACGATCGACATTGCCAGTGGAGCCGACAAGGATCGGAAGGTGCATCTCCCCTATGGCTGAATCGAAAGCACGCCCACCGGGCGAGATTGAGCGGATTGTAGCCGAGACACTTTGGGATGGCGTCGATGACTACGTCTCACTGGACTCGTTGATCTGGAATACGCGCGAGGTTGTTCCACTCTCCGATGACCGCTTCGTTGAAGTCTTCAGGGCTGTTCTGGATTTTCTGCTTCGCGACGGTCTGATGGTTGTCGGCGACCTAGGAAAAACCGGGTTTGAACCCTGGACATCAACGATCGAAGATACGGTCGAACGTGTCGTGCATGATTGTCGGGCCGTCGATTGGCTCCCTCAGTTGAGCCTGTACTGGTTAAACAGTACTCCGAAGGGCGAGAAGCAGGCCAAGGAGCCATCCTCGAGTTCGTGAGCCGATCCGGAAAATTTGAATAGACGACAGTCCAGTTAATGGTGCAATACTGCAACTGGGTGCGCGGGTTTGCCGAATTTAGGCCCACGCTTCCGGAACTGATGAGCCGCGAGTCCGACACGGTAGCGCTGTGGTGGCCCGGTGAGCTCCGGCGGGATGTGTTCGAGGGGGGCGCATCCCGCCGGATGAGGCGGTCCAAGCTCGGAATCTTCGAGCTTGGACCGCTCTCATCTGGTCCTGGTCTATAGAGTTCCGAACTTACACGTGCCCCCACTTGCTTCCCATGGTTCGCTGACAGACCATGGTGCGAGGTGATGTCGATATGCGGCTCGCCCCCGATCGGTCATGGGTGGTTGGCACCTTAGCTGGTGGCCGAATGTGCGTGACGGTACCAGTTAGCCCGGCTCCAGGCGCCTCCTCGGAATTGACTACGTGACCCACCGACGGACACGACACGATATTGTATGCCCTATGTTAGCGATCGAAGGAAAGTGCGTATTATTGCACAGGATGGTTTCGACCGGAATCGCGGCAGTTTCGTGATCGGCCTGATCTGGGCGCAAGCCTCCAACGGCGTCGTCGGCCGGGACGGCGCTCTGCCGTGGCACTTGCCGGAGGACCTCGAGCATTTTCGCTCGCTTACCGCGAGCTCGACGGTGCTGATGGGGCGCCGTACTTGGGAATCCCTTCCTGTCAGGTTTCGGCCACTGCCGGGGCGGCGCAACATCGTCCTCGCGAGCCGGCCTCAGCATGGTGTCGAAACCTTCCCGAGCTTGCCTGCGGCCCTCGCTGCGACAAGCGAGGATGTCTGGGTGCTTGGCGGGCGAACCGTCTGGGAGGCTGCGCTCTCCCTCGCGGACCGGATCGTCGTTACGGAGATTCGGCAAACGTTCGAAGGTGACACGTACGCGCCTGAAATCGGGTCCGAACTAGACTCGGTTGGAGAATGGCAATATTCATCGACCGGGCTACAGTATCGCTTCCTCACGTGGACAAAAAATTCTGATCAATTCTAGGATGAATCGCACAATCTGACTCATTGAACTTGTTGCTCCAATAAAGCTGCACTTGCAGAAAATATTTCATTTGGAGGTCATGCTACGGGCTCGCCGTTGCACTGAATCCGAGGTTCGGTGGATTTGCTCGTAGTTCGTCCGGAGGGCGCAGGACCAGTTCGGCCAGGCGAACCAGCTGGTATCCGGTGAGTGGAGGCGCAGTTCGCGGGTGACGAAGGTGATCCCTGGCAGGCCGAGCTGACGTGAGCTCGCGCTGACCTCGGCGGGGTCGCGGCACACGGGTCGTCCTGCGACGGCACGGTGTGCTGACACACACCGATCTGGGCGTCGCGCAGCTGGCCGCGGGAGAAGCTCGGTCGTCGTACGTGCCGCTCGGCGCGGTTCTGCCGGTCCGGTCCGACGTCCTCGTTCACGTGCCGGTGCTGCCGCTGTCCGGTCTCGACCCGCGTGTCCTCGGCCGAGCCGGCGGCGCCTACATCGAAGGCGCCCCGGTGTCGGCCGGCCAATGGCTCGTGCGCAGCTATCTGCTCCCGGCCCTGAACGAACTCTTCCGACAGGAGAACGCAATCCGATGACGTCGTCACCTCACCCGGTCGAGTTCCGGCGTTTCACCAAGTGCTACGGCGGCGCCAACGTCGTCGACGGACTGGGCTTCACTGTCGCCGCCGGCCGTGTCGTCGGGCTGATCGGGCCCAACGGAGCCGGGAAGAGTACCTCACTGCACGGGTTGCTCGGCCTGATCCAGCCGGACGCGGGAACGGCGACCGTGTTCGGCATTCCCTACGGCAAGCTGACCGACCCGGCACGCCGAGTCGGTGTCCACCTGGACGGAGCCGGCTTCGAGACCGGCATGACCGGCCGACTGCACCTGGAGATCTGCGCGACCGCCATCGGCGTGCCCCGCAGCGTGGTCGGGGCCGTACTGGAGGAGGTGGGGTTGTCCGCCGTCGCCGGATAGCGGCTGGGCAGGTACTCCACGGGGAGGAAACAGCGGCTTGGACTCGCGACAGCCCTGCTCGCCTCACCGGAGCTGCTGGTGCTCGACGAGCCCGCTAATGGTCTCGATCCGCAGGGCATCCGCTGGTTGCGACGGTTCCTGCGGGCCTTCGCCGAGCGGGGTGGCGCCGTCCTGGTCTCCAGTCACCAGCTCGCCGAACTCGCCCAGACTGTTGACGACGTCGTGATCCTCAACCGCACTACCGTCTTCACCGGAACGCTCGCCGAACTCACCGAATGCGGCAAGTTCGACTTAGAAGACATTTACTTCGCCTTAACCGGAGAGAAAAGAACCTTGCGTGGTTAACGCGATCCGTGCGGAGCTGCTCAAGGCCCGCAGCGGCTATTGGATGTTGTGCGTGCTCGCGATGGCGGTGCTGCTGCCACTGGATGCCTGGCTGGTCACCCGGTCGGAGCTGAACACCGATGGCATGGACGCAGAGACGGCGACCAAGACCTTGCTCGGGCTCGTCGGCTTGTGTCCGATCGCGGCAGCTTATGTCGGTGGTTATGTCGTGACACGCGACTACTACTACCGCTCGATACGGCGGATTTCTCTGGTCCAGCGCAAACCCGAGACGTACATGGCGAAGCTGACAGCCGGAGCGGCCCGCGGTCTGGCGGCCGGTGTTGTCGGTGTGTGCACGTGGGGCGGGCTCACGTCGGTCATCCTCTGGCGTGACGGGACGGGTTTCTCCCAGGACGCAGGCATGCTGGTGGGCTTGGCGGGCTGTCTGCTGGCCTGCGCGCTGGGCGGTGTGTTCGGAGCGGCGATCGGGTGGGCGCTGACGAACTACCACCTCGTGGCGGCTGTGACGGTGGGTGTACCGCTCGAGGTCGATTTGCCGTTGATGCGTGTTGCCCCCGGTGTCGCGAAGGTCCTGCCGAACAGCGCGTTACGATTCCCCGACGGTGTCAACGTCGAGGTTGTTCGCCTGCTTGGACCTCGTGACGTCGAGGTGCGCGTCTACGAACGGGGCTTCGCCGAGACATGGTCTTGTGGAACCGGTGTGGTGGCCTCGGCCGTTGCAGCTGCACGAGCCCAAGGTGAGGACAGTGGCGAGTGGGCAATCCAGGTGGCAGGTGGATCGCTGATGGTTGTTCTGGATGCGACGACGACGTACCTGCGGGGCCCTGCGGTCATCATCGCCAACGGTGACCTCCCGCGATGGCCCAGCAGCGAACGGCGGCAGCGTGGCCCGGTATCGTGTGTCGTGGCGGGTGGTGACAGTGAAGACATGGTCGTCTCCGCTCGGGCGAGTGGAGACTCTGCTATGTCGTGACCGACGTCATCACCGCCGGCGCTGCCGCCACCGACTTCTTGGCTAACGACCGGCCATCACTGGAGCGCAGTCGAGTCGTGCAACGCTGTCAACAGCTCTCCTTTACCGCCGGGGACGCGGCGGCGTGGCGACGAAGGGATGCGTGCGGCGTTTCGAAGGGTGAAGCTCGGTGAGCAGATCGGCGCGGGCGGCTTGGCTGAAGTTGGTGCCAACGTCGCCGGTGTTGGCAAAACGCTAAATCCAGTTATTCTCTGTCGCGATTCTGATTGCGTCGACTTTATTGCGGGCTCGGAGCTTCTGAAGTATTCGGCTCATTGTGTTGGACACAGTGCCTACCGCGATGTGTAGCTTGCGGCTCGCTTCTTTGGCTGTGTCGCCGGCGGCCATCAGGGTCAGTACGTCCCGCTCGCGATCGGTCAGTGGGTTCGGCCTGCTGCACAGAGCGGCTGAGATCAGATCGGCACCGATCACGGTGCCGCCGCGATGCACTGTGCGCACCGCGTCAACGAGGGTATTGATCGACACGCCTTTCGGCAAGAACGCCCGCACGTTGTTGATCAGCGCAGTACGTACCACTGCGGGCTTGTCGAGGGCAGTGAGTACAACGATCTTGGTGACGTCCCCCAGGCCCTGCAGTCGTTCTGCGATGACTAGGCCGTCCACCACCGGTAGGTCGAGATCGAGCAGGACGATGTCCGGTCGGAGGGCGGCGATCTTGGCCAGGGCGTCATCGCCGCGACTGGATTCGGCAACGACCTCGAGGTCGTCTTCGAGACTCAAGAGTGCGACGAGAGCTTCCCGTAGGACTGTCATGTCTTCGGCGATGGCGATGCGAATCGGAGCCGCACTCACAGCGCCCCCCTGGTTTCGGGAATTTCGACGGTGAGCCGGTAGCCGGTTCTGCCTCGACGACCCGCGCGCATCACACCGCCGATGCGGGTGACCCTATCGTCGAGACCTGCCAGCCCCGCTCCGCACTTGAGCCCGGGCGTCTGGACACCGTCGTTGTCTACAGTGAGAAGGAACAAGTCATCCCGGTTCCTGGTGGTGATGGTGCAGAAACGCGCGATGCTGTGGTTCAACACGTTGGTGGTCGCTTCCCGCACCGCCCAGCTTGCAACATGCTCGGCCAGCCCCTGCGGGCGTGTACCTATATCGAGGTTGCAACGGACACCCGCGGTCTCTAGCAATATCGACGCGGACGCGACCGCGTCGTCGAACGCGGGGTTCCAGTCGCCGCGTGCGACACCTCGGACCTCGGTCAAGGTTCGCTCGGTGGTGTGCTGGATCCCACGAAGATGCTCGGCGGCCCGCTGGGGCGCGGTACTGAGAATTTTCTCGGCCAGCTCGGCGCGCAGCCCGATTGCGGTCAGCTCCTGTCCGAGCGTGTCGTGCAGGTCACGCGAGATACGTAGCCGTTCGTTCGCTATGGCCAGGTCGACCATCCGGACCTGTGCCCGCCGGAGAGTGACCGCGTGTTCGGTGACCTTGACCAGCGCGTAGAGGGCAAACCCGGTGACCAGCGAGTGCGCCACCGTGCAGAGTAGAGCCAAGAGCGACGGATAATCGTGGAAGAAACCTAATTCGACAGTTTGGAGGCCAATGAAGCCGATCCAGGACCACGGGTCCGCGAGGATGAACAGGGCCGTCGCTGGGGTCAAGAGTTCGACAGAAGTCCCCGGGCCGAGGATCACGATCGCTGTAACGGTGACCCCGCACTGGACCAGCATTATTACGAGCGACACGCGAAAAGAGGGTAAACCGGCACGGAGCCGGTAGACCACGCTGATCACCGTGATACCAGTGGCTGCCGCCACAAGAGCCCAAACCGACGCCGTCGGTGGATCAGGTGTGATGGAGTGGGGGGCGGCGACCTGTGGGGCGAGGATCGCCAGGCTTGTTGCCGTGACAGCGATCGTGGCCCCAGTGAGGCGTACATAACGCTGGACCAACCGCACTCAATTCTCCTTGACATGACCTTGGCCTGAACATTGTCGTCGCCCGGCTGGCTTTAACTGCGCTGATCTCGGTCCCGCGCTTTCTGGCGGATCGCACCCCTGGTCCTGAAAGCGGGAGCTTTGCGGCAGATACCATTCACATCGTCTGGTCTTCAGTTCGGCTATTACGTCGACTGCGGAACCGTGGCGTTCTCGGGGCCTGTCCCGGCTTCCGGATCGCGGCCGCTGATCACCATCACCAGCGCGACAGCCAAGCCGACGGTCGGGCCGACGACTGCGCCGAGCACCGCACGCACGTCAATGGTGTAAGTCGAGGCTAGTAACAGCAAAGTCACCGCGGCCACGGCGGCCCAGACTGCGGCCACTCGGCCCGCCTGTTTTCTCGCCACCAGAACCGTTGACGTTAGCATCGTCGCCGCAAGTGCGGTTCCCGACCAACCCAAGGCGGCCATCGTCGATGCCGACACTACGAACTTGTCGCGGTACAGCAGATGGAACATCCACGGGCCTACAAGGAATGCCACGGTGCTGGTGATCAGTCCGACTATCAGTGTTCCGCCTGCGCCTGCGACCGCGTACTGCTTGATCCGGCGCTGTCCCTCGGTCTGCTGCAGTACTCGCACGATCGTGGGCACCGCCAACGTCTGGATCGGACTCAGGACAAGCAGCAAAGGCGACCGTATCAGGGAGACCGCCAGGAACAATCCGCTCAGGGCTTCTTCGCTTCCGCGCGGTGCGACGAGTTTCACCAATGCCGGGTACCCGGTCAAGACACTCGCCGTCAACGCCGAGCCGAGGATCAAGCCCAGCATACGCCGCCACAATGCGGCCCACGGCTCACTTGGTGCACTATTGTCAACCGATTCACGAATGCATAATGTGAAGGGAAGCCACGCGCACGAACCGCCGGCAACTGCGAACCCCAGCCAGCTCGGTCCTCGGAGCCCGGCAATGATAAACCCGGTGAACAGTGCCAAACGCGTACCGGCTTCGGCGAGCAGGATCGTCGAGTATCGGCCGATTTTGCCTGATCCGACGAACATGCCTCGCATCGCATACAGCGCAGGGATCGCCACGATTCCAATCTCGGCGACTATAGTCAGCCCCCTATGTTGGCCGAACAATTGCGCATTCACCAGCGGCACCGCGAGCAGCGCCGCAACCGTGACTGCGACCGTCTGTGACACCGCAAAAGCCCGGACCGAGTTTGGACCGGGCTTTCGTTCCCGTGTTGCTGCCGCAGCCGCCTGTCTCGAAATTTCCTGTTCGACAGGTGAGAGGGCGCTGCTCACTCCCATTAGCACCCCCCAGAAGCTCAGGAATGCCGCGTTGTCCGCCGAGCTGAGATACATGCTCGCACCGAAGATCAGTACCGAGCCCATCGATGACGTTGCCAGAACAGTCACGCTCAGCTTACGGACAGCACGCGCGTGGTGCAGCTGCCCACCGTCGGCAGGCAAGACGCCTTTGTGGCTCCTTAGTCCTGTACTCGCTGCGGTGTCGAGTTCCGCTTTACGAAAGATCACATTTCCACCAGATCACGCCGGAGGTGGTCACCGCCGGTGGCAACTGTGGCACACGAGTGCCCACTTACGGATCCAAGGGTTCTTGCTCGCTGCCGATGCGTCACAACCTCTCATCCGTCGTGACGCAGCACATGTGATCGTGGCCGCGAAGCTGCCGCACGGGCGACGCCGACATGACCTTCGTCCGCCACGGTGCTACCGCCGGCCCGCAGCTCGACCTCAAGAAACCTTGCCAAACAGACACTCGTCACCCGTAGAAACCTCCGACTGAGAGAGATAGTCTGCCCGCAGACCGCTTGTCTTCGGTGTATTGCCGCATGCGTCTTGCGGGTTTACCGCAACAGAATCCGGCGCAGGGTCGTGTGGCCTCCAACGGCCAGGGGGCGCGGTGTGCTTTGGCAGTGCCGAACGGGGGTGCCGGTCATTACAAATGCGAGGTGTCAATCGGGCCGCGCATAGCCGTTCGCCTGGGAATTGTGGGAAGTCCGCCTGGTTCGTGCGGAGTTCTACCGAAGACGCCGCTGACAACGTCGGTACAAGCTGAAGTCATCCCGACATCCAGCAGGGCTGGCGAAGGAGCACAAGTGCAAGATGGAGTGGCCCGCCCGCGGCGCCTGGTCAAGGATTTCAGGCGCGCATACCTCCGCTGGACCGTGTGCGTGGCCTGGTTCGCCTACTCGGCGATAGTTGCCTGCGTCGTGAACGGTTCATCGGCACGGACGCGGGAGTGCAAAGATGTCCCCTATGACGTGGTGATCGACGGTACTGCAGGAGCTGTGACAGGTGCATTGGCCGGAGGACCGATCGCTGCGATCGTCGGCGCGGGCGGGGGTGTGACGGGCGGCATGATCGGCGGGTGCTTCGAGGTCGTCAACGGGTCGCCCCATCCGGCGACTTAGTCTCTGATCCACCTCTTTCATCGAGCCCAGTGCCGGGGTTGCCAGTAGTGCCGTCGCAATCGATCGCCGAGCTCTCCATGTAATTAGCATCTCAAGATTGCGCATCGTCGTCAGGGGATGCGGAGACAGGTGTTTTCATGGGCGGAGACGCTGCCTGTCGAGAGGAAGTCGGGTGTCGAAAACCGTTCAAGTCCTGCTCGTTGATGACCATCCCACCGTGCGGGCGGGGATCCGCTCCATCCTGAACGAGAACTACATCGAGGTCGTGGCGGAAGCGGATTCGCTCGCGGATGCGCGGCAGGCGTTGGTCACATCGCGCCCGAACGTTGTACTTCTGGATCTGGGGTTGGGACGGGAGTCCGGGATGGGAGCAGTGCCGGAGTTCGCCACGGCGAGCAGTGTGCTGGTTCACACCGTGCACTCGGACTTGGCCTCGGAGGCTTTGTCCCGCGGTGCGCTGGGTTTCGTGGCGAAGACCGCGCCGGTCGGTGTCCTAGTGGCGGCGGTACGCGCCGTCGCGGCGGGGCGTCGTTATCTGGATCCGGCGCTGGCTGCCGATCTTGCGATCGGGCCGGCCAGGAGGCCGATGAGTTCCCGAGAACGACAGGTCCTGGAGTTGCTGGCTGCCGGGCTCACCAACCAGCAGGTGGCTGGGGTGCTGTCGATCAGCGTACGGACGGTGGAGAGCGTTCGCGCCAGTTTGCGGAACCGGCTGGGCTTGGTGGATCGAGCCGATCTGGTCGCGTACGCGCGCACGGCGGGCAGGACCGGGCACTGACGATGCGCGGCGCTGTGGTGAGGTCTGTGTGCGTGGCCGGTATCGGCTTCGGCATGCTGACTGTCCTCGTCGACACGGTGTCGCCGATTCCGATGCCCGCGGATCCGATCGCGGCGTTGTCGGTCGCGCTCAGCGCCGGTGTGCTGGCTGTGTGGCTGTCGGGAATGCGGTGGCTGCGCAGGGGATCCGTGCTGATTGCCGTCGGGGCGCTGATCGTGGGGGCGGGGTACCTCATAGGTGGACCGCTGTGCTTGTCGGTCCGCATCGCGGCGCTGGTGTTCCTGGTGTTGGCGTTGCTGTGTGCGGTGCCGGGGTGGCCGGAACTGGGGCGGCTGCTAAACCAGACCAAGGCGCGGTCGGTGATCCGATTTCAGAACTACCACGCCGCGCGGATCGCCGACGAACTGCACGACGAAGTCCTGCAGGCTCTGGCCATGACCAGCCGGCGGCTTGACTCGGCCGCTCGAGGAGGAGACGCAGAGCAACTGATCGCGACGTCACGCGCGGCGGTGGAGACGCTCAACGACCAGGCGGCTGTTCTGCGCAGCATCGTCGGGACGCTGCATCCGGTCTCGCTGCGGCACGTCGGGCTGGTGGCAGGAACCCGTGAGTTGGCTCGGCACGTGGCCGCCGCCAACGGACTGGTCATCGACGTGGAAATCGTTGACACGGCAGTTGCCGCGCTTGACCCCGAGATCGAAACAGTGGCTTACCGAGTCGTTCAGGAAGCGCTCACGAACGTGGTGAAGCACGCCGCGGCGACGACCGTGCAGGTGCAGATGGTGTGCGATCGGCACCAGCTCACGATCACCGTCACCGATGACGGTCGCGGACTACTGAGACCACGTGCCCCTGCGAACGCCGGGTACGGCCTGGAGAGCATGCGCTGGTGGAGTTCGGCTTACGGCGGCGATCTTACCGTCAGCAACTGCGCCGGCGGTGGCGCCAGGCTGCGGGCGACTTTCCTGACCCAGGTACCCGACGCAACTGAGGTGGAAGTCCGCAGGGCGCGCGAACCAGAGATTGGCGGCAGTGGCTGATATTCAATTGGGCTGCCGTCATAATGATATGACGGCTGTCGTGGACCAAGCTGACGTCAGGATCGAGTCGATCTCGGTGTATTCCTGCTGGAACGGGCGTAGATCTTGCCCTTTGCGTCTTGCTTCGCTCTGACGGGGACGTTGCTTGCAATCGCTGGAAAGCAGGTGCAGATTTCGTGCAGCTGGAGTTCAAGACTGTGATTCGGCCGTGGCGTGAAGCTGCGGTCAACTACGGCGCCGGTGATCGTGACGAAGACCTAGATCGACTGGCTCGGCTCGGCGATGTCGAGGCGTTCGCGGTGCTGGCTGAGCGCTATCATAGGCTCGTTTACCTCGTCATCCGTGCACATGTTGGTAGTCAGGCGGAAGCTGAGCGGCGAGTGGTCAAGGTCTTCTGTGCCACATGGCGCGACTTGCAGAATCCTTACAGCCTGGATCGAGGATTCATTGAAATCCTCAGTCATGTCGTGGCAAGGAGTCTTTCTGGTGTTGATGAGGTAGATGAATCGTCGCCGTGAGATTGTGGTACGTTAAAATCGCTGACTTTGGTTAGATCGCTGCGGTAAACGGCGGAGCGCAACTGTTGATGCGCGTGTCATCGTTCATTAATTCGACCCAAATTCGTTGTCGACCCGCGGGTCACCATGTCGGCGTCTGTTTTGCTATGAGTACGCTCGGAAGAACCGTGATAAGCTACAAGTTGAGTTTGTGATTGATGTTACTGGCGCAGCTCATCGGCGCGGTTCTCTGCATCACGGTTCGGACTCGAATAGGAGTTTTATGCAGGTAAAATCCACTCTCGCGCGCAGTGCAGTCGCGGTGCTCGCCGCCGCTGCCGTAGTCATGCTGGGCGCCCCGACGGCTCTCGCGAGCGACGGCGCAGTGCACGGCCGGGTTGGCGATAATGTCGGCACCGTCGGCTACCAGCTCAACCTGGACAGCGGCGGTGATCACATCACCAAGCTGTTCTCATTGAAACTGTCCGACGGCAGCACGCTGAGGCTCTACTGCGTGCAGATCACCGTCGGCATGCGCACCGACGTCGACATGGTCGAGCGCCCGTGGAGTAAGTATCCTGCGGCGAACTCGCCTTTCGAGAGGAACAGCGCGAAGATCAACTGGGTGCTGCACCACGGCTACCCGGGTGTCGCGCTCGACGTGCTGGGCAGCGCGCTGGCGAAATCTGGCGTCAAGGTCCACGACGGCATCTCCGAGCGCGAAGCGATCGCCGCGACGCAGGCCGCCGTGTGGCATTTCAGCGACGGCGTCAACCTGAACCTCACAAAGCCGCTGGCCGAGTACGGCACAGCTGACGCCGGCGCCGACGTCGCCGCGCTCTACGGCTACCTGACCGGTGACGAGAACCAGGGCATCGCGCAGCAGCCGAAGCCGACCCTGAACATCGCCGCGGAGAAAACCGAGGGCGCTGCAGGCACCAAGATCGGCCCGTTCAGCGTCGCGACGTCGGGCGACATCACGTCCTTGACCACCGAACTGCCCAACGGGGTCAAAGTCACCGACGCCGAGGGTAAGGAGCTGAAGACCGCGGACGTCAAGGACGGCAGCAAGCTGTTCGTCGACGTCCCGGCCGGCACCCAGCCGGGTAACGGCTCGTTTTCGCTCAAAGTGACCGGCGAGCTGGATACTGGCCGCCTGTTCGTCGCCAACAACTACGCAAGCCTGCCAGCGCAGTCACTGATCGTCGCTGCCTCGGAGAAGACTCGAGTGACGGCGAAGGCAGCCGTGACCTGGACCGAGGCTGGCGACCCAGCCACCAGTGTGGCGCCGAGGACTCCGGCGCCGAGCACTCCGGGTGGTGCGCAGTCCGGTGGCGGTGGCCTGGCCAACACTGGTGTCGACGCCGCGGTTCCGTTCACCATTGGCGGTCTGCTGCTCGGCGGCGGCGGCGCACTGATGCTGCTGATCAACCGACGCCGCAGCCGCGCGTAAGCAGGACCCGCTGACGGGGCCAGTCTCATTGTCGACTGGCCCCGTCGTCGTGGCCGGACTCCGTTATACAGATTCCCGTCAAGTGCTGGCGCAGGCGCGAGCCGCGAACCTGAGCGGCAGCGAGGGCGCAGAGGTGACGTCCATGTCGACCTAAGAGATCAGTTCACAATGTGTTCGCGTAGGTAGATGATCGAGCAGGTGAGGCTGAGGATGGATTGATGGATGTCAGCTCGTCGTTCGGTTCGGATGCGTAGCCTGCGGAAGCCGTTGAGCCAGGGAAGATGCCTTCGACTGGCGCCAGGCCGATCTTGCCCAGACCGGAAACATGTCCGATATCGCACCCGGGTGCGGGCGAGGCGCCGGTACTTGTCGTGGTCATAGCCGCGGTCGGCGTAGACCGCCCGTGCGCTTGCCGACCACGCTTCGAATGGGCGAAACGGCGTAGAGCAGCGGGATCAGTTGGGGACGTCGCCAGCGGTGCCCGCCGGTCAGGCTGGCAGCCAGCGGAGTGCCGTGCGCGTCGGTATTCAGGTAGTGCTTGGAGCCGAGCTTGCACCGGTCGACGGCCTCGGCCCGGTATGATCCCCGGAGCGCGCGCAGATGGAGAGAAGCTGACACGCCAGCTCAGTCTGCATTGATCGCTTACTGAGTGGGCGTCGGTTGGACGCGCACGATCCTCGCAGATCTCGCCCAGGACGCGCTGTGGATACGCCGGCCAGTCCGGGAAGCTGGGGATGATCGCGTCGCTCAGGTACTCCTGAAACAGTGTGGTGGTGTACTCGGTGTGCAGGTCGTCGACAACCTGCGCAGCGAGAACGTCGATGGCGCACCGACAACTCGCCCGGCGCAAACCCGCGACGGCGTGTGCCTTGGTGATCTCGATACCAACGTCGAGCGCCGCCGCCGGTGCGTCGCTGGCATGGTGTGCAGCCGAGTGCCCGAATGCTAAGCACCCCCGGCGCACGCAACAAAAGCCGAGGCCGTCCTGAGGCTCAAGGAAGTTGGTCTGGTCTGAGCCAGGCAGTTCCACGGTCGGCGCAAGCCCGTCCACCGAAGCCGTCGATCCTCCTGTCCTCTGTCCTCTGTCGTCAGCGCGCCGGGCGCCACTGTTCTCGAAGGTCCCCCAGAGGATCCCCTATCGGGATTGCAGGAGCGCCGGGTCCTCGTACCGTGCGGACATGAAGCCGGCGCATCCTCACCGTCGAGTCCGTGGTTGGGAGCCGCACCGGCTCCGGGGCTGGGCGGGTGAGCCGCTACCCGACGACCGACCGGCTCCGCTACTCGGTGCCCGTCTGGTGCAGCCGGCAGGTGAGCAGCGCCGCTTGCACTCGCCGGCGCACCCCGAGCTTGTTGAGAATTGAGGAGACCCGGTTCTTGACAGTCTTCTCCGAGAGGAACAGCCGCTTGGCGATCTGCCGGTTGGTCAGGCCTTCGCTGATCAGCCCGAGGATCTCCAGCTCTCGCGGGGAGAGCACATCGAGCGGGGAGCCATCGTGCGTGCCCGAAGGTGGTGGGCCGGGCGGCCGTGTCCTCACCTGCGACACCTTCCGCGGAGCGAACAGCGAGCGCCCGGAAGCCACGGTGCGGACCGCCGAAACCAGGTCCGCACCGCGCACCTGCTTAAGGACGTACCCTGCGGCGCCGGCCATGACGGCGTCGAACTGAGCTTCGTCGTCGTCGAACGAGGTGAGCATCAGGCATGCAAGCTCAGGCATGCGAGACCGCAGCTGTCGGCACACCTCCACCCCGCCGCGGTCGCCATGTGCGTTGGTGGATTCGCCGAGGCGCACGTCGAGTATGGCCACGTGCGGCCGGACGGTCGGGACCCGCGTCAGCGCTTCGCTGGCGGTGGCCGCCTCGCCGGCTACGACGATATCGGGTTCCCCTTCGAGCAGGTCACGGATCCCGCGGCGGACCACTTCGTGGTCGTCGAGCAGGAAGACACGCAGCGGCTCGGTCACGGCTACTCCGAGGTGAACTTCAGAGCCTGATTCGCGGCCTGTCGGCCGCTCGCGATACACGGGTTCACCCCAGCCCCGTCGTAGGGGCACCAAACAACCACAAGCAGCGAAGCCTGTCGGCGTCCGTCCGCGTATGCGCGGCCCGGTTGGTGGACCAGGTAGTGTACTGGGGCAAGCTGGCTCGCCAGCTTGCCACGCGTCCGGTCCGTAGCTTGCCGACGAGGCGGCCGGACGCTTCGAGCGGCGTCGTCCGGACGCCTTCATCAGACAGATGTTCCGTAGTGGCTAGCGCGGCTATTCTGCCACTGATCACGATGACGTCCGGGGACGGTGCTTCCTCGGGCATATCACGAGCGCCTCCGGCTCAAAGCAGCCAACAGCGCAGGAACTGAGATGACGAACAGTCCGCCGACGAGCGCCAGTGATGGGGAGTGCAGTTCTGCACCGAGCGTCCCGAGCAGAAGGCTGCCTGTGACGGCGATGAGGAACGCGCCGAGCGCGCCGGCGAACGCTGGAGAGGCCGATCGCCGTCCAGTCGCCAGCAACCGCGACAAGCCTGGGTCTTCGTCGGCCAGCTGCTGCCGGATCTCGTTCAGCCGACGCCGTTCGGCGGGGGTCACGAGGTGGTTCCGGCCGTGACGGCGGAGAGGTTCGCTCGGCTGCCGGCGATGTCGACACAGGCCGCGAGATCACGGTTTGTCGATGGCTCCGGCGGAGCGATACCGGGGTCGACCATCCAACGTCCTTTCAGGATTCGTGCTCATGTGGTCTTCAGTCTCAATGCGATGTTCCACAGTAGACAGGGCCGAAAGTCCCTTTCTTCTGCCATGTGTCAGTCGGTGACTTTCGGCCCTATCGGGCGGATCGCTACGCCAGTACATCTGGGACGGTTGTCACTGAGAGAAGGAGGTACCGGTCATGCCGAGTCCGGTGGCCCAGGTCCGGACCTGGTTGGGACGCCGATACCTGCGCAAGCTGCGAGAGCGCAACTTCGACTTCACTGACCTGCGCTTGCTGCCGGAGTCGGCGTTGGTGCCGTTGCGGCGAGACGGTCTCGATCCAGTCCCGGAGCTGCTGCGGTTGGGTGAGCGGGGACCGATCACCCGGCTGCCGTTGCGGCTGGGGGTTCCGGTGTGGCTGGTCACCGGACATGCGCTCGCGAAGTCCGTCCTCAGCGACACCGACGCGTTCAGCAACGACTTTGCTCACCTCGACGCGGCCGGCATCGATGCCGGGCTCGACCCGGGAGGTCTCGGTTTCAGTGACGCACCGGCTCACACCCGGCTACGCCGGCTGCTGGCTCCGGAGTTCACCGTTCGGAGACTGAACGCGCTCACCGCACGGATCGAGGAGATCGTCGCCGACCGCCTCGACGGGATGGCGGCCGCCGGCCCGCGGGTCGATCTGGTCCGTGAGTTCGCGTTGCCCGTCCCGTCACTGCTGATCTGCGAACTACTCGGTGTCCCCTATGCCGACCGTGCCGATTTCCAGCGGCTGAGCGCGGCCCGATTCAACGTCGTCGAAGGCGCGGGTGCACCGCTGTCTGCACTCACCGAATCGCTGGCCTACCTGCGGGATCTCGTGGCTCGGCAGCGCCGGTCGCCCTCGGACGGACTGCTGGGCCGACTGGTGCGCGAGCACGGAGACGACATCGGCGACGACGAGCTGGCCGGCCTGGCCGACGGTCTGCTGACCGGTGGCTTCGAAACGACGGCCAGCATGCTGGCGCTCGGCTCGCTGGTGTTGCTGCGGGACCCGGTCGCGGCGGCGAGACTGCGTGACGACGACACAGCGGTCGCCCCGGTGGTCGAAGAACTCTTGCGTTACCTGACTGTGGTCCAAGTCGCGTTCCCCCGGTTCGCGCGCGCGGACATCGAACTTGCCGGTACTCGGATCTGCCGTGGCGACATCGTTCTCTGCTCGCTGAGCGCAGCCGACCGTGATCCGACCGTCGGAGCCGACCTCGACCGGTTCGACCCGGGGCGAGATCCGCAACCACACCTGGCCTTTGGATATGGCGTGCATCGGTGCCTCGGGGCCGAGCTTGCGCGCCGGGAACTGCGTGTCGCTTATCCGGCGTTGCTGCGCCGGTTCCCAGATCTGCGCCTGGCGGTGCCAACGGAGGAACTTGAATTCCGGAAGATATCGCTGGTTTACGGGATCGACGCGTTACCGGTGCTGCTCACCTGAGGACTCCAACCAAGAAAGCGGAGGCCGGCGCACTACATCGTCCGTTTCGTCAGGCATCACTCCAAAATCAGAACGTCGGCGACAGCACCGATGCACAGCTTGCCGCCCAGCCGGCTGGACGCTTCGAGCAGGGTCACCCGCACACCGGCGCCGGACAGGCGTTCGGCGCCGGCGAGCCCGGCGATCCCGCCGCCGATCACGAGCACGTCCGAGGAAGGAGTCATCGCCGGCACGTCAGGAGTTCCTCCGGCTCAAGGCGGTACGCAGCACCGGGACGGCGACGACGATCAGTCCGCTGGCGAGCGTCAGCACCGGCGCCCGCAGTTCGGCGCCGAGCGCGAACAGCAGCAGCCCGCCCGCGCCAGCGACGAGGAACGCGCCGAGCACGCAGGCAAACGCGGGCGAGGCCGACCGCCGTCCGGCCGCCAGTACCAGCGCCAGTCCCGAGTCTTCGCCGGTCAGGTGCTGCCGGTGCTCTTCGGCTGGCGTCACGAGGTGCTCCCGGCAGTGGTGAGCAAGCCGTAGTGGCCCTCATAGCGCAGGTGGAGCACACTGCCGCGGCCGGTCGTGGCGTCTTCGAAGAAGCGATACGGCAGGTCGGTGGCGTTCAGCCGGTCGACGGCCGCCTCGACGCCGATCCGGGGTACGGCGTCGACGCCGATCGTCCAGGGCATGCTCGCCGCTTGCCCGGGTGGCACCAGGCCGGCGAGCCGGGTCAGCCGCTAGCCGGGCAGGCCGACGCGGTGGACCAGGCTGCCCTGTCCCGTTTCGTCGTCGACGAAGAGGACGAAGTCGTGGTCCATCAGGTCCATCGTCAGCGTGGCTTCGTCCGGACCGCAGCGGACGAGCGGGTAGGGACGTGCGGCGGGTGACGCGGCGCTGCGCCGGCGGCAGCGTGGCCAGCACCGGGCGCCGGTACCGGTCGAACGCGTCCGGCCACGACCGGGGCGCCGCGGGCGCGGCCAACCGGCCGAGTTGCTGCTGGAGTCGGGTTCGCAGCAGGGTGGTCGCCTCCGCGAAGAACCCGGCGGCGAGCTGGACGCGCACCGCACGGCCGTTGACGACCAGGTTGACCTGCGTCAGCGCGGGCCGGGAAGCCTTCGTCTGCCGGTACACCGTGAGCCGGACGCGGACCGCTTCGACGCCCTGCCCGGCGCGGCGCGTGAACGCGGTGATCTGGCGATGCACCTGCTCCCGTGCTTTGGCGAGCACGCCGCCGGACGTCAGCACCGCGATTTCCTGGTTGGTCATCCACCATCCTTCCGGTGTCGGTGCGCTTGCGGGTCCAGTTTCGGGGCCGCTCCCCGCTGTCGGCAGCGGCCAAAAGTCCGTTGCGCACGCTCGCCGGCCAGCTGGTGACTTTCGGCTCCTGCCGGGTGGATTCGGCCGCCGGTACACCTGGGACGGTCGTCGCGGGAGGTGAGGTCCGGTCATGCCGAGCCAGGTGTCGTAGGTTTTCCCATCTCCGCCTGCTACCGCGGCGGGCACCGGTGAGCCGGGCTGCCGCTGCCGATCGGCGTCCCGGTCTGGCTGGTCACTGCCTCGCCGATCTGACCGCGTTCAGCAACGGCTCCGCCCACCTGGGGCGGCCGGCATCGACGCCGGGACCACATCCGGCTCCGGCGCAGGCTTGCGCCGGAGTTCATGGTCCTGCGCCTAGACGTGTTCACCGCGCGAATCGAGGCCATCGTCGCCCAACTACTCGACCACATGGCGGTCACTGGATCCCCTGTCGACCTGGCCGTGGGGGCGCCTGGTCCGCGAGCACCGACGCCCATCGCTGCCTCGGAGCCGAACTCGCCCGCCGGGAGCTGCATACCGCGTATCCAGCGCTGCTGCGTCGGTTCTCGGCCATGCGCCTGGCCGGTCCCGCGTGCGAGCCTGCGTTCCGAAAGCTTTCCCTGGCTTACGGGATCGAAGCGCTGCCTGCATTCCTCCACTGACCTCGGCGTCAGCCGAACAGGCTGAACACCACGGCGAAGCCGAACAGCCACTGCTTGACCAGCGGCCACAGGGTCGGCCCGCCACCGGTGTCGTACCGGATCACCCGCAGGCCCAGCAGCGCCTTGCCCAGGGAGGCGGCGAAGACGCGCTGCACGAGAACGCGGTCGAGGAACGACACGGCCAGGAACGTGCCCGCGACGGTGACGGTGACGGCCGTGGGCGTCGCGGCGGAGGTTCGCTGGACGACCACGGCGGCGGCCACCGCGAGCGCGGCGTGGACCACGAATTCGAGCAGCGCGCCCAGCAGCTCACGCAGCGCTCGCGGGGACGGGTAGCGCGGGTCACGGCCGTCGGCGTGGGTCGGCGGCGGCCCGGAGCGCGCCAGCCGGAGGAGGTCACGTCGGCGCACGACCCTCAGCACGAACGTTTCACGCGGGGGAGCCGGTGTCGGCGGGAAAGTCTGCACCACGGCATGATCGCCGAGCACGGGCCGCGATCTCCCGATTTCTACCGCACGCTCACCTTTGCCGGGGTTTGCCGGTGAAGGTGATCTCGCCCTCGGCGCGGAGGCGTTCGATCATGTGCGGGTAGTGGAGCTCGAAGGCGGGGCGTTCGGAGCGGATGCGGGGTAGTTCGGTGAAGTTGTGCCGCGGTGGTGGGCAGGAGGTTGCCCATTCGAGGGAGTTGCCGTAGCCCCACGGGTCGTCGACGGTGACGAGCTCGCCGTAGCGGTAGCTCTTGACCACGTTCCACAGGAACGGCAGCACCGACGCACCGAGCAGGTAGGCACCGACGGTGGAGATGGTGTTGAGCGTGGTGAACCCGTCGGTGCTCAGGTAGTCGGCGTAGCGGCGGGGCATGCCTTCGTTGCCCAGCCAGTGCTGGACCAGGAACGTGCCGTGGAAGCCGAGGAAGGTAGTCCAGAAGTGCCAGCGGGCGAGGCGTTCGTCCATCATCCGGCCGGTGATCTTCGGGAACCAGAAGTAGATCCCGGCGAAGGTCGCGAACACGATCGTGCCGTAGAGCACGTAGTGGAAGTGCGCGACGACGAAGTAAGTGTCGGACACGTGGAAGTCCAGCGCAGGGGCGGCCAGCAGCACCCCGGACAGGCCGCCGAAGAGGAAGGTGACCAGGAAGCCGGCGGAGAACAGCATCGGGGACTCGAACGTCAGCTGCCCCTTCCACATGGTGCCGATCCAGTTGAAGAACTTGACCCCGGTGGGCACAGCGACCAGGAACGTCATGAAGGAGAAGAACGGCAGGAGAACGGCGCCGGTGGCGTACATGTGGTGTGCCCAGACCGCGACCGACAGGGCCGCGATCGACAGGGTCGCCCAGACCAGGCTGCGGTAGCCGAAGAGGGGTTTGCGGGAGAACACCGGGAGGATTTCGGAGACGACGCCGAAGAAGGGCAGGGCGAGGATGTAGACCTCGGGGTGGCCGAAGAACCAGAACAGGTGCTGCCAGAGCACGGTGCCGCCGTTGGCCGGGTCGAAGACGTGGGCTCCGATGAGCCGGTCGGCGAGCAGGCCGAAGCCGGCTGCGGTGAGGATGGGGAACACGATGAGCACCAGGATGCTGGTGACGAGGATGTTCCAGGTGAAGACCGGCATCCGCCACATCGTCATGCCGGGTGCGCGCAGGCAGACGATGGTGGTGACCATGTTGACGGCGCCGAGGATGGTGCCCAGGCCGCCGACGGCGACGCCGACGATCCAGAGGTTGGCGCCGACGCCGGGTGAGTGGATGGCGTTGGACAGTGGGGTGTAGGCGAACCAGCCGAAGTCGGCGGCGCCGCCGGGGGTGAGGAACCCGCTCAGCATGAGCAGGCCACCGAAGAGGAAGAGCCAGAAGGAGAAGGCGTTCAGCCGGGGGAACGCGACGTCGGGTGAGCCGATCTGCAGGGGCAGGACGAAGTTGGCGAACCCGAAAACGCTCGGGGTGGCGTAGAGCAGCAGCATGACGGTGCCGTGCATGGTGAACAGCTGGTTGTACTGCTCCTGGGAGAGGAACTGCAGGCCGGGCCGGGCGAGCTCCGAGCGGATCAGCATGGCCATCGCGCCGCCGATGAGGAAGAAGGCGAAGGTGGTGACCAGGTACATGATCCCGATCTGCTTGTGATCGGTTGTGCGGAACAACCGCAACAGCACCGAGCCTTTAACCTGCTGCCGCTTCTTCGGCAAGGCAATGGGGACGGGGATCATCGTGTTCACCGGGTGCTCCTGACGTACGAATCGTGCGCGCGCCAGACTGGTCGATCCGCGGGCGGTTTCGCTAGGGCCCAATGGGTCCCATCTGCTGCGGCTCCCACAGGGCGCGTCGGGTCTTATAGGGCGTCAAGGTGAGGACTTTGGGCCCTAGACACGATCGGCGGTGCTCGATCTGATGTGGATCAGATCAGCCAAGTGGCTAGCCCAGCAGGAGATTCGGTCAGGTGGTGACCTGCCAGATTCACTGACTACGGTACGCCGGAGCTGCTTCGTCTTGCTTCAAATCATCCACAGCGGAGGTTATTTGACGGCGAGATAACCCTTGCTTACATGGTGCCTGCGGAGTTGACAGTTGAGTCGTTCTCGCGATCTGGACTACCTTTCCTCGCTGATGCGCCACTGCCATGATCGACTCATGAGTGGCGGCAAGGCGTGCGATCCGAGGGTTGGTCATACCCGTCCTCGGCTCATCGATCTCGGACGTTTCCGAGTGTAGAGCCGTCATCCCGATTCGGCCTCTCTTCCTGTCTTCGCAGACGCCGTCTTCCACGACTACGGAGCATCACTGTGCCTGAAAACGAGAAGCCGTTGAAGTTCGCCTATTGGGTTCCGAACGTCAGCGGCGGTCTGGTTGTCAGCAATATCGAGCAACGGACCGAGTGGTCTTACGAGTACAACCGCGAGCTCGCCGTGCTCGCCGAGAACAACGGTTTCGACTACGCCCTCAGCCAGGTTCGCTACCTAGCGAGCTACGGCGCCTCTTATCAGCACGAATCCACCAGCTTCAGCCTCGCCCTGCTGCTCGCTACCGAACGGCTGAAGGTGATCGCGGCAGTACTCCCCGGGCTGTGGCACCCCGCTGTGCTTGCCAAATTCATGGCCACGGCTGACCACCTCTCCGGCGGGCGGGCCGCGGTCAACGTGGTCAGCGGCTGGTTCAAGGACGAGTTCACAGCCCTCGGAGAGCCATGGCTCGAACACGACGAACGCTACCGGCGCGCGGAAGAGTTCATCCGTGTGTTGCGAGCCAGCTGGACCGAGGAAGCCGCAGAGTTCGCCGGCGATTTCTACCGACTGAGGGGATACGACCTCAAACCCAAGCCACTTTCCTCTCCCCGCAGGCCGCACCCGGAGATTTTCCAGGGAGGCAACTCGACTGCCGCCAGGGAGATGGCCGGCCGCGTATCGGACTGGTACTTCAGCAACGGCAAAGACTTCGACGGAATCAGCGAGCAGATCGCTGAGGTGAGCGCTGGAGCGGCGCGGCACGGTCGCACCGTCCGATTCGGTCTCAACGGCTTCCTGATCGCCCGCGACACCGAAGCAGAGGCGAGGGAGACGCTACGGGAGATCGTCGCCAAAGCTGATATCGACGCCGTACGCGGCTTCCGTGACGCAGTCCGCCAGGCGGGCGGTTCCACCGCCGACCGGAAGGGCATGTGGTCGGACTCGTCCTTCGAAGACCTCGTCCAGTACAACGACGGGTTCCGGTCCCGGCTCATCGGTACACCAGAGCAGATCGCCCACCGCATCCTCGAGTACAAGCGACGCGGCGTCGACCTCCTGCTGCTGGGCTTTCTGCACTACCACGAAGAAGTCGCCTACTTCGGCGAGCACGTACTGCCGATCGTGCGTCAGCTCGAGGCAGAGGCGGATTCCTCAGCGGCCACCCCTGAGCCGATCGGAAGCCGATCGTGACCACCTTGCGGTACTTAGCCGCCACCCCCACTGACACCGGCGGCTGGCTCGCCCGCGCCCGGGAGGTTGCCACCGTACTCGCTTCCGACGCCGTGGCACGAGACCGCGCGAGTGCGTCTCCGTGTTCTGAGATCGCGCTGCTGAGGGACTCCGGACTGGTCACGCTGCTCGGCTCCACCGAGCACGGCGGCGGCGGTCAGAACTGGACGGCCGCGTATCAGGTTATCCGGGAGATCGCCGCTGGCGATGGCTGCATCGGCCAGCTCATCGGGTATCACTTCCTGTGGTTCTGGGCCGCCCGCACGGCCGGCACGCCCGACCAGATCGCCGCCGTCGAGGAACAGGCAACCCGCGAGCGGTGGTTGTTCGGTGGCGCCGTGAACCCGCAGGACGACACCCTCGTCATCACCGAGGAGGGAGATAAGATTGTCTTCAACGGGTGGAAGTTGTTCTCCCTCGGCAGTAAAGCCTGTGATGTGACAGTGCTCGCGGGAGTGTTGCAGGGAAGTGGCGAGCACATCTTCGCGGTCGTCCCTACTCTGCGACCCGGAATCGTCTTCGGCGAAGATTGGGACAGCTGGGGCCATCGACCAGGCGAGAGCCGCAGCGTTGAGATCCGCAACGTGCGGGTGCCCCGGGCGCAAACCGTGAGGCACTCCGTCGACGCAAAGCTTCGCGCCGACTACAGGCTGCTCCAACTGGTGTTCACGAACTTCTACCTCGGTGTCGCTAAAGGCGCTCTCGCCACTGCCGCTGCCCACACCCGCGACAAGATGCGCACCGCGCCATGCTGCGGGGACGTCGAGGACCCGGCAGGCGTAGCGTCGCACATAGTCGAAGGGTACGGAGAACTCCAAGCCAAGCTGTGGGCGGCCGAGGCTCTCGCTGTCCGAGCCGCCGAAGCCATCGAGCGGTCCAACGACCAACCAGAGGCCGTCACAGCCGAGGAACGTGGCGAGGTGGCTGTTGTCATCGCTGCAGCCCACCAGCGCGCCGTCGACACCGGCCTGGAGATCGGCGCACGCGTGTTCGAGCTGACCGGCGCGCGTGCGAGCGCGAACACGATCGGTCTCGACATCTACTGGCGCAACATCCGCACGCACAGCCTGCTTGAGCCGATCGCAGCAAGGCGCGTGGACATCGGCCGTTATGCGCTGCTCGGTGAGATTCCGGAGGTCACGTGGTAGCCACGATCTCCAGCGCCGACGAGGCGATCCGGACAGCCGCCGCGCTGTCCGCTCACTTCGCCGAGGGAGCTGCAGAGCGCGACGCCCGTCGGCAGCTTCCCCGCGCCGAACTGGACGCACTGACTGCCTCGGGCCTGCTCGCGATCACCGTGCCGGCCGAGCACGGTGGCGCTGACCTGCCGTGGACCGCCGTGCTGGAGGTGTTCCGCCTACTGGCCGCCGGTGACTCGAACATCGCACATATCCCGCAGAACCACTTCGCCTACGTCAACGTTCTACGTGATCGAGGTGACGCCGACCAGCGGAAGTTCTTCTTCGCGGAAGTGCTGGCGGGCAGACGTTTCGGCAACGCCCAGTCGGAGCGGGGGACCCGTCACGCCCAGGACTACCAAACCCGGCTACGGCGCGACGGCGGCTGGTTCGTTCTCGACGGTGTCAAGCACTACGCGACCGGCGCGTTGTTCGCGCACTGGATTCCCGTACTTGCCAAAGACGAGGACGACCGCCTCGTGGTCGCCTTCATCCCCAGCGACGCGCCCGGACTGCGGGTCCTCGACGACTGGGACGGCATGGGACAGCGCACGACAGCCAGCGGCACGGTCGAACTGACCGGAGTCATGGTTCCGCCCGAGCACGTCGTGCCCCATCACCTGACCTTCACCGGGCCACAACTACACGGCGCACGGGCGCAGGCGATCCACGCAGCGATCGACGTGGGTATCGCCCGCGCGGCACTCGATGAGACTGCCGAGTTCGTCCGGCGGCACAGCAGGCCCTGGGCCGAGGCTCGCGTCGAACGCGCCACCGACGACCCGCTCACCATCCAGCGCTTCGGCGAGCTGGAAGTCCAGGTCCGTGCGGCGGAGTCGCTGCTGCGCACAGCCGGAACGGCGCTGGACGACGCCGCGGGCGAGCTCACCGACAGCAGCGCCGCGGCGGCCTCCATCGCCGTTGCCACGGCCAAGGCGTTCGCCGAACCCACCGCCTTGGCAGCCGGCAGTGCCGTGTTCGAGCTATCGGGTACCCGCGCAGCCGCCGAGGGCCTGAACCTGCACAGGCACTGGCGCAACGCCCGCACCCACACCCTGCATGACCCGGTGCGATGGAAGGTGCAGCACATAGGCCAGTACGCGCTTAACGGGACGGCCCCTCCACGGCACGGCCTGATCTGATCCACCTCAGGCACGTTCCGTAAGCATCTCTCCCGATCTCCAACGAGGTTCCGATGTCTCTCAAGTTCCACTGGTTCCTGCCGACCTACGGCGACAGCCGCTATCTGGTCGGTGGTGGCCACGGTGTCGCAACCACCTCCGCCGGAGGCGACCGCCCCGCGACTCTCGCCTACCTCGGACAGATAGCCCGCAGTGCAGAGCAACTCGGCTTTGAAGCGGCGCTCACCCCGACTGGCGCGTGGTGCGAAGACGCATGGCTGACCACCGCGATGCTCGTGGCCAACACCGAACGGCTGAAGTTTCTCGTGGCGTTCCGGCCCGGACTGGTCAGCCCGACCCTCGCGGCGCAGATGGCCGCCACATTCCAGCGACACTCGGCGGGGCGCCTGCTGCTCAACATCGTCACCGGAGGTGAGGATCACGAACAACGAGCCTACGGCGACTTCCTCGACAAGGAAGCCCGCTACCGGCGCACCGGCGAGTTCCTGTCTATCGTGCGGGCCCTGTGGCAGGGCGAGCAGGTCGACCACGCAGGCGAGCACCTGGCGGTCAGCGGCGCCGCGCTCGCCCGCACCCCCGACCTGGTGCCCGAAGTCTACTTCGGCGGCTCCTCACCGGCAGCGATCAGGGTGGCGGCCGAACACGCCGACACCTACCTGACTTGGGGTGAGCCCCCCGGCCAGGTAGCCGAGAAGATCGCCGCCGTGCGCGAGGCCGCCGTCCGGTACGGACGGCAACTACGCTTCGGCATTCGGCTGCACGTCATCAGCCGCGACAGGTCCGAGCAGGCATGGGCCGAAGCGCAACGGCTCCTCGACGCACTCGACCCGGCCGTCATCGCCCGCGTCCAGGACGGGCTCATCCGCAGCGGTTCCGAAGGCCAGCGGCGCATGCGAGCGCTACACGAAGGCACGACGGACTCCCTGGAAGTGTCCCCCAACCTGTGGGCAGGGGTGGGACTTGTCCGAGGTGGGGCGGGCACCGCTCTCGTCGGCAGCCACAGAGAGGTCGCCGAACGTATTACTGAATTCCACGCTGCGGGCATTACCGAGTTCGTTCTGTCCGGACATCCGCACCTGGAAGAGGCATACTGGTTCGGTGAAGGCGTGCTGCCGTTGTTGCAGCGTCGAGGACTGTGGAACCACCCTGCTCCGGTCCCGTCGGCAGAGGTTGCTGTCCCGTTCGCGCCAGTTCCCTGAAAGTGGACTTCGCACGACCGTCAGTTCGGGGTCGTGGCGACTGGCTGGATGATCGCTGACTCGCCGGGTCAGACAGCGGTAGAACTCCTGCCGCAACTCCGAGAGCTCCCAGGCCACACCGACGTCCCCGGTATGATGCACGTTGATCAACTGAAGCCCTTGGTTCGATCTTTCATCTGTTGCAGGAAGGAATGATCGACCAAGGGCTTCACTCATGATCAACCAGGGTCTTACCCGGCCACTCAAGGGTTAAACTGAAGCTCGGTCTGGTCGGTACTGTCGCGGGTGACACTGCCTGTCTACCGGCGGCCGCCCGGCTCGACGTCGAACCGGGTTGCGGCCAAGCCGCAGAAAGTGTGCGGCCATCTGCCGAAGACCAGTGGCCCAAGGACACCTATATTCTAGAATATAGTTTTGCGCAGATGCAGGTAGTGAATGGCTTCGTAGAGGGGTTCTTGTGGAGCCGAGTTCTGCTTGCGTACAACGTGAATGTGTCGATTTCCTAGCAAGAAAATTCAGCTTTTTAGTAAGGAGGGATTGTAGTGCGCATCAAGAGTTTGCTGCTGACCGGTGTCGCTGTCATGGTGATCCTGACCGCGGAAGCGGGCGCGGCATCGGCTGAAGCTGCCTCCGCGGGCGACGCGGTGGCCCGACACTTCGCCACCGCGGCTCCGTTCGCCGAGGCGACGGCGAGGACCGCGCAGAACGTGGTGATCACCGAGGTGCAGAAGGGCAAGCGGAACCCGAATAAGATCGCCGAGTGTTACCAGGCGCAGGGCGGCAACTGCACGATTTCGCAGAGTGTGGCACTGCAGGCCACCGTCAGCTCCACAGTGGGGGTGTCCTTCGAGATGGTCAACGCGCAACTAGGCAACAGCTACTCCAAAACGCTCACCACGCAGATCTCCTGCTCCAACAACCTAGCTCCGCGGCAATACTTGCGTGCCTACCCCAGCGGTGATTTCGTGTTCTTCGAAGCCAACGGAGCGAAGGGAACCGCGTTCCTGCCGACCGGAATCCAGTGCCAGATCGAGCAATAACAACATTGCGATAGGTTTGGGCTGATCACCTGAGGCGCTACACGTGGGGAGTCCATGATCTTCGAATTGTCCGAGTGTCAGCCCAGGTCGAGCGTTCGCCGCCGCATGCTGTTCGCGGTGGCGACCGGTGTGGTGCTCGCGGGTGGCATGACCGGCTGTACCGGGACGACGTTGAACGACCCGAAGCCGTCCGGGCCGGCGTCCCCTGATCCGGTAATCAGCCAGCTTGAGAACGTCGCGCGACGCCTGGCATCCACCGCACTCGCACCGGCGCCGGTCGCCCCGCTTACCAGCGGTTCCGGTCAAGCCAACGAGAAGGGGGCGATGACCCTCACCGGTTTCCGCGGACATGCGCCGCTCAAAGCCAGCGTGGCCTGTCACGGCCAAGGCGACCTGACACTGCACGTAGCGACGACGCTGATGATGCTGTCGTGTGCGCGCGACCAGACGCGGGTCATCGACCTGCCGCCGGAAGTGAGTACTGCCAACGCTCTCACCGTCGTCATCGACGACCCTTCGCCGCAGCTGGCGGCCTGGGGCGCTGCGGTGTTCGGTGACCTGTCACCGTCGCGGTGATCATCGATCCGCAGCGGCGTGTACATCGGCTCCGCCGGTCGTCCCGGCTGATGCGGCAACAAGACGGTACGACAGGCCCGATGCGGCGGAAGTTCCGGCGCTGCTCATGACAGGACCAGGCGGGACACTGTGGATTACCACTGACGGCGCCGATGTTCAGCAGGCGGCTGCCAGGATCGGTGAGGCATGCGACTTCCTGATTCGAGCGCAGTTATCCCGCAAGGGACGTGTTCGCCAACTGGCTGTTCGTCTGAATCCGCACGACGGAGCCCCGGCACCCACAGTGCCGGGGCTCCGTCGTGCCGCGTTCGCTGGTCTGCTGGGCCTCACTCGTGCAGGCGGCGCTGGTAGCAAACGAGGTTGCGGCGCCGGTAGGCGGGCGTCGACCAGCCTGGCCGCGTCGCCGACGGTGGGCACCTTACGACCCGGTTATGTCGCCTTGTCGAAACTGAAACCGCTCGCCACGTACGGCTGGAACTGGATCTATCTGCGGGAATCCAACGTTCGTTCAGTCGCTGCCAGGTGTCCACCTTCGTGCTATTCGATTAGCAGATGGGCACTGAACAGCCCCGAACCCGTCCGTGAAAATTTCACGAGCACGCAGTGAGATGATGCACTGTTTGCCGTGTTCGACTGTTGTATATGGTTGTTTCAGTGAAAGTTAATCTCCACATTCAAACCACTTGTCGATGACTTCTGGGCTGTTGATTGTCGGGATTGCTGGCGCAAGCTTTAAAACGTGGAGATAAATTTTTAGGGGCAAGTAGTGAAAGACGTCTACTTGCGCTGTCAATCTAGTGAGGGGTTTGTGTGAAATTCGGCCGTCTTCTAATTTTTACAGTCCTGTCAGTTTTGATCTTTCTGGCTGGGAATGCAACTGCTGGCGCCACTGGTCACGGTGGCCCCTTTGAGGAAAAATGCAACATTCCCGGCTTGATTGCGGTCTATCCAACTGCGGGAGGGGAGAAATGTTACGGCGGCAGCGTCGGTGCGATCAACCTTCCATTCTATCATGTTAAAGGCGCATACTCTGGGAACTATTGGGGTTATCTCACTTGCTCCAACAACAAGCAGTATATGTTTAGTCCGCGGCAGACTGTCGGTATGGACTGCGACCTCGCATGGCTGGGCATCACGCCGCCAAGGTGACACTAGTCGGTCGCGCCCGCGCTGGACCTCCCGGGGCAACTGGTGTTATCTTCTGACATCTGAGGCCGTATGAGGGTGAACCTATGAATAGTTTGCATGATGAAGCAGGGTCGCGCGCGGGGCGGCGCGATGATGTCACGAGGGCGCCGCTGAGTCCGGAGTCGTTGGTCGGCTCTTACTTTTGCGACAATGGCAGCGATGGTCGAACTGACGGTAGTCGATTCGCAGGATTTACGGGGGGCTGGCAGGGCTGTGTCGTGGCAAAAGTTACGTCAGAGGTATATTTGGTCGAGCTCCTCGCCGAAGGTCCTCGGTTTCCCGCTTTGCAGCATTTGGCGTCACTTGAGGATATGCGCAACTGGCTATTCTTCGACAATGTTGACGCGATGAACAGCTACCGTAGTCGACAACCGCGCTGATCGAATAAAAGGTTTTAATTGTCGGTTCTGGTGGTGGGGTAGTGCGCAACATATACGGGCCTTGTCAGAGCTTTGGGCTTCTATAGCGGCGTCGAATGCGTGAGCAGATGCAGCACGGCGGGATGCTAGGGTGAATGACCCGGGATGCCCGCCGTGTTAGTATATTTTTGATTGAGTAGATTCTTGACTTCTATCATCTCGCTATTTGTGCCGGTTTTCGCAACCTGCTCGGCGCCAGCCTGCTGACCACGTTCCGTTTGATCACTTCTGTTCTACAGCCACGGGGACGGCCGGGGGTGCTGCATGTGACGGCGGGGCCGGTGGCGACCGTGTTGAGAACGCCGATGTAACCGGCTTGCGGCTCACCTCGGCCGTGGACCCGGGCGCGCACGAACACGACCCGGAGGTAAGGTTATGGCTGGCGGACGTTGCCGCGCCGGCTCAGCGTCCTGGATCGCTACCGCGACAACTTCGCGGAGATCTTCTCTCGGCCGCTCCGGTGACGGACGCCTTTCAGTGTCGCCGTCCGCAGCGTCTTGGGTCGGTCGTGCGCTCGTCATCCTCGAGTTGACCAACGCGGCAATCAAGCCGTGGTCTAGGAACGTTGTCAAGCCAGCGCCACCCCGGCGCCGCCGGAAGGGATCGCCTGGCCAGTATGGATCGCGGTATGGGTCAGCTGCCTGCCGGACCTGGGGTGGGAGACGCGGCGATGGACGCAATCTCTACCCGGCCCCTGAGACCCTCGCCGCCGACGCGGTGCGCGCGGCTCGCCGAGGGCCGGTAGGTCATCCATCGTGCTATCACGTCGGCCATTGCTAGCCACGGCACGACCTGCAGGCCGTTACGTGCGTGTCGACACCCGCAAATGTACGGCAGCATCGGCGGTGCCACCGAGGACGCCGTTGGCATTGAGGGTGTTCCGGTTAAGAGTCGGGCGCTTTCCGAAGGTCTCCGAAGCGTCTCCGAGCCGCTCGCGGTTTGCCGTGCGGACCTCCAGGTCATGGCAACTTCACCAGCTCTCGTACTCGTGCCAGCGCTTATCCCGGCGATCATCGCCGTCGTCGTGCCATTGGTGTCGTTCAGGCTCGCGCTCCGTCAAGATCACAGCCGGTGGCTGCGGGAGCAGCGCAGAGCTGTATGTGGACCTCCTGACGGAGTCGTATGCCGAGCAACGATGGCTTGAGATGGACATGGCAGACCAGGAAGCGTGAAAGGGGTTTGGAAGCCACTACACGTATCTCCGATTGCCACCTCTGGAGCGTGCTCGGTTGGGTGTTCGCGCCACGATGTACGGGAGTCGGACGGTCACGGCGTTGTTCAACCGCATCCCAGCCGAGGACTTCTGGGGAAGGCCGATCGGGTCGCAGCCAGGCGAAGGCGACCGGATTGCTATGCGAGTCCGGGTCGGGGCCATCGAGGACGAGCTGCAGATAGCGATTAGGCATGAGATGAAAACCGACGACCTGCTGCCGAACGCGGAATCAGCTCTGTTCAAGACAGCTCCCCCAGTCGACCGGGCGGGGACTCGCATGATGCGCCGTCTAGCTAGCGCATCGGAAGACGCATAATCGTCGCCGGTGTGCTCGGTCGCGGAAGCCCTGCTGTAGCGCGGTCAGTTCCCTGCCGGAGTCCTCTGGGGGTCTCCGGTGTAGTCGACGTCGGCCAGCCGGTCCGGCTCTGGTTCTGCGCTGAGCGAGGACCTCACGGCGTTGTTGCTTGTGGGCAACTCGCGCGTTGCCGGTCGACGAACTTGCGCAGTGGCTCGTGATCTTGTTTGACGCCCACGTGTCGTCGTCTGGGAGAGCCCCGCAACTGCGACCCCGGAGGTGAGAGCCGTGGAGCAGACGAGCCGGCCCGGTACTTCATAGAGGCAAGATGGTTAAGAGATGGGGGCGGTCTCGGCGAGGGCTGAGTTAGTTGCATCGGTACCGGGTTGACGAGTTGATGCTTCTGGCGGATGCTGAAGTTGATGGTGCCGAAGTGGGCGGTCACTTGGACCGTTGGTGCCGGCCTCCCCTCACCACGTAGTGTACGGAGGTCCGCGATGTCCAAGTCTGATGTGAGTGTGCCGCGTTTCCTCACGGTCGGCCAAGCTGCAAAGTTGCTCGGCGTTTCTGCGATGGCAGTCTATCGCGCCGTGGATGAAGGTGGCTTTCCGGCGGTTCGAACGCGAGGTCGTATCTCGATCCCTGCCAAGGCGATCGATGCGATGGAGGAAGTTGCCGTCTCGGAAGTGCGAGCGGTCGATTCCATTGAGTTCACGTTGCCGATGAGGAACGGCGTCGACGCTGGTAGTAGGTAAAAGCTCGCCAGCGGTCTGCTCAAAGTCGCCTTCGGCGGTCTTGGCCCTCAGGCTGTGCCTGATAGCGAATTGGCGTCTGTCGCGCTGATGCTGTGATCGCAGCCTGAGAGGGTCCGCTTGGCCGAGGCTGGGGGTGTACGGAGTGGGGGAAGTTAATTCTGTGTTGTGATTTGCCGCTGCGTCTTCAATCAGAATGAATGCGTCGCAGTCTGTCTCCCCTCCGGTGTACTGGTGTACGCGCTTGAGGATGCCCAGTTTGAGGGCAGCATCTCGTGCGCGCCGGACGGTCTTAGGATCGAGAGTGGCGAGCTCGGCCCAGTGCCGAATCGAGATAGATCCGCGTGTCGTGAGGACGGCGTGAGCGAATGCGTCGAGAGCTGCGCGTAAGCTACTAATCCGTACGCCGGCGATCGTGCCGGTGCGTGCCTCCGTACTGGCTCCGCGCGCCAGTCGCCTGTCCACGGCTGCCTGGAGCGCGGAACGGATGTGTCGGAGCTGACGGGGTGACGGTTCGTTCTGGTGGTCTCCGGCTTGAGGTGGTCCGAGGCATCGTCGTCGCGGCCTACTTTCGTCCGCCTCGCGAAGTGCGGGTAGCCAGCGGGTGCGGCGCCAGCCGTCTCTCCCGACGTGGGCGGCCTGTGTTGGGGACGCTCGGCGGAAGAGGTCCCATGCCTGCTGCTCGGTGACGCCGTGTTCGGCGGCGACGATCGTGGTGGCGGGTGCCCAGAACCAGCGCCGCCAGGCTTGCTGTCCGTTCTCGCGGGCTTTGGTGCCGGCGAGGTTGGCGAAGGCCCAGGCGTGCGCCGTGGCGTGGCCTGCGCGGGCGAGCGCGAGGGCGTGGCCGTACTCGCGTTCGGACCTGCTGACGTTCGAGGCCCCGCGGCGACGCGCCGGTCGTATAGCCCGCGGGGCCCTGGAGGTGCCGAGATCCGGCACGTCGCTCGTGGTCAACGTGCAGCTGAGGATCGGGCTGGGCAGCTCGTGTCGGTGTGGTGAGGAGGTGAGCCGGAGGGTCGAGCGGACGGTGGCGGAGACGTTGTGCCGGGTCGCGATCGTGCGGACGACGTGCTGTAGTTCTTCGCGCAGGCATGGCGGAGTTTTGATGATGAGGTGGGTGTGCCCCGGTCGGCCGGAGGCTCGCTGGAGGTAGGGCAGGCCGTATCGGTCGGCCCAGAGGAGGAGCTGTTCGGCGACGACTTCGCCTGCGTCGGCGTCGACGCCGGTGTCTTCGGGGTCGATGTCGATGGCGAGGAGGGGCTGGCGGAGGGTGCCGACGATGGCTCGGGCCGGGTCGTCGGTGTTGAGGATGGTGGCGGCGTCGTCGAGGCGGTGGGTGATCGTGTGTGCGTGGTTGTCGGCGTCGATGACGATGAACGGCGCGTCGAAGATTGCCTGGTCGAGGCGCGACGGCAGGTAGGTGTCTGGCATGGGAGTCCTCGGGAGCTCGGCGTGACGGGCCAGCGCTGGTCAACGCTGCGCGTCTGCCGGCGCGCGCCAGGGCCAGCGCAAGGGCGGAGCAAGGGCACACAGGCCGGGCGGCACTGCGTCGATGCGGAGGATCGCGGCGGTCCAGGTCATGCCGATTCCGATGCCGAGCAACGTGACGTGGTCGCCAGGGACCACCGCGCCGCGCGTGATCAGGTGGGTCAGGCCGACGATCTGGTCGTTGGGGCCGATGTGGCCCCATTGGTCGCCGGCGTGGCAGAGGGTGCGCTCGGCGGTGATGCCGAGCGGTTGCAGGCAGTGGGTGTCGAGCAGGTGCCGTCCGTAGTGCGGCAGCAGGATCCAGCGCAGCTGGTCGAGCTGCAGACCGGCGTCGCGGAGGGCCTCGTCCATGACGGCGCGGACACCCTCGTGGTTGCGACGCGTAACCGAGTCAGCGCCGACGACATCGGTGTACTGGCGTTTGCGTTCGCGGATGCGCTCGATACCGGGCTCGGTGGTGCCGGCGGGGAGGAAGCGGTGGTTGCCGCGGTGGAGTTGTTCGAGGGTGGGGTCGGTATACGAGCTGGTGGCGAGGATGCGGGCGAGGCCGGGGTGGCGGCCGAGGATGAGGGCGGAGCCGCCGTCGCCGTAGGCGATGCCGTGGTCGGCGGTGAGGTGGTCGAAGGCGGGTGGGCCGAAGGTTTCGCCGCCGGTGAGCAGGACGGTGTCGAGGTCGGGGCTGCCGGCCAGGACGCGCGCGGAGATGTCGATGCCGCCGACGAGGCTGTTGCTCATGGCGTTGAGCTCGGTGGCGATTCCGCGGCCGGCGGGCAGGCCGAGGCGGGAGCGGACGTAGGCGGCGCGGGACCAGAAGTCGATGCCGCGGCTGCCGCGCCAGATCGCGGCGTGGAAGTGCAAGTCGGGCACCGGGAGTGGGCCGGTGCTGGCGATGGCCATGCTGGCGAGTGCGTTGCGCCCGGCGCGGACAGCCAGATCCATGCCGGTGCTACCTGAGGCGATCGACACGGCGCGCTGGCTGGTCGCCCCGCGCAGCGTAAGCCCGGTCTCGAGGTTGTCGACGGCGACGAGGTCGCCGAGCGCGGCGCCGACGCCGCGCAGGTGCAGGTTCTTCCAGCGCATCGTCAGCACCGCCCAACCCGAGTCGAATGTGCCGGGAGGTCGGCGCAGGCGGCGACGATGACCTCGACCGAGCTGTAGTAGGCCCGCAGCTGACGGGTCGTGATGCCCGCGCAGGCGGCGATCTCGTCGAGCGTGACCGGTCCGCCGGGTGGTGGGTCGTTGAGTAGATCGCGAGCGGTGTCGGTAATCCAGATCTGCATGACGTCTTCCTGATCGAGCCGGTAGGTGTGGCACGCCAGGTGACGGGGAGGCGCCGAACGGGTCTGGTCGGCGGGTGGCGTGGTGCTGGACGGAGCGAGAGGCAGAGGTCAGTTGCGGCGGGCGCGGCCGCTGCGCCGGGTGAGCAGCGCCTGGTGGTGGGCGCGGCGCAGGCCGGGGATCTGGTCGCGGGCGGCGCGGTCGAGCTCGGGCATGCGGTGGACGTCGGTGTCGAAGCCGGGGTCGGTCCGAAAGACCAAGGCGAGGACGGAGGCGTTGTTGCTCAGGTTGACCACCGCGTACGGCAGCGTCGGCGGGATGTAGATCATGTCCCCGGCCTGCGGGTGGAAGGGGGCCATGGCGTTGCCGGAGAGGACGGCGACGTGGCCGCTGATGATCGCGATCGCGGTCTCGGTGGTGTCGTGCCGTTGCGGAGCGAGGGTGGTGGCGCCGGGCAGGTGCATCCGGCCACCGGAGAGCGCGCGGGTGGGCGCGATCCCGGCGCGCAGGATCGGCGTGAGCGCCTCGTTTTCGCCGGCCAGATTCCCGGCGGCGGACGGTATCGGCGTGGTCGTGGTGTCCATCTCGGCAGTCCTCTCCGTGGGGTCAGCGGGCCGGGGTGTCGGTGGTGTGATGAGCGAGTTCGCACGCGAGCGCGGCGTTGGCGACCGCCGCGGGAACCAGCCGACGGCCGTGGCCGCAGGCCGCGGCGACCGCGAGCGCCGGCCGGTCCAGTTCGGTCTCGACCAGTTCCAGCGCGGCGCGGGAGTCCTTGGGGTGGGTTTCGTCGACGAGCCCGGCGATGACGTCGATGTCGCGGCGCAGGTGCCGCAGCGCCCGGTAGAACCGCGGATCCGTCGGCGGGGCTTGGGCGCCGGTGCAGATCGGGATGTGTACGGCGGGCATCGGGATCCGCAGCCGCCGCAGCTGCTTGTGCAGCGCGTTGAGGAACTGCACCGCAGGCACGAGGTCGGAGAGCGCGAACAGCGGTTGGTGGCCGAGGTCGCCGTGGCAGAGGTGAATCCGCCACGCCGCGTCGCGGGGGCCGTCGGCGAAGACCCGGGCGACCTGCTTGGCCAGCGCCCGCACCGCCGCCGGCCACAGTGGCCGCGGGGTGCGATCGAGCGTCGCTAGGACTGCGGGGGTTTCGAGCTGAAAGACGACCTGGCCGCCGTGCTGGCGGTGGATGGTGTGGACGTCGTCGAGCACGGCCTGGCGGAACACCGGCAGGTGTGTGACCGCGGCACCGGGGCTGCCGAAGGTGAACAACGCCAGGTCGTAGGGGTTCGGGATCGACACCTGATGCGGTGGAAAGTCGCGGTCGTCGTGTAGCTGGGCGCGGGCGGCCATGACGGCGTTGGTGTGGTCGGCGCGGCCGAGGGACAGGTCGTCGGATTCGAGCCAGTGGCCGCGCTTGAGGCGGTAGGTCGGCATGTCGTCGTAGTCGGCGGAGTGGCCGGCGCGGACGGGCTCGAGGGCGTCGACGGCGGCGAGGCCGTCGAGCCAATCGATGATCCACCGCGGGTCCGGATCACAGGGCAGCCCGGTCAGCGACGTGTCGGTGCTGTGGTCGAGGAACCACTGCATCGTCGCGGCGTGGTCGCCGGTCAGGACGGCGGGCAGCGAGCCGACGAAGTGCACCGCCCGGTCGTCTTCGGAGGGCGTGGCGGTGTCGGGGTAGTCGGTGCTGGCGTGGCTGAAAACGAGTGTGGACATGGAGATCTCCCCTGGTGGGTGAGTCGGATGGGTTGTGCGGGCGTGGGGAGGGGGCGCCCGGCGGGGACGTGGGAGCGGACGGGGTGCGCGGGCCCGCGTTGGAGGGTTGAGGCGGGGGCGCGGGCCCGCGCGGTCTGGTGGTGATCAGCCGGTGACGGCGACGTGACCGGGCTTCGGCTGCGGCTTGGGCGCGGTCCGGTCACCCGGGTTGTCGCCCTGCTGGTGCCGCTGGCCCGGCTTGCCCGGCTGGGACGTCCCGGGAGCTCCGGGCTTGTGCGTCGGGGCCGGGCGAGTGCCGGTCGGCGGGTTGCCCGTCGGCGGTGGCGGGGTTCCGGCGCCGCAGCTGACCGTCGCCACCGTCACCGTGATCGCCGTGCCCGCCGTGGGCTTGGCCGACGTCGGTCCGCCGGACCCGGTGGTGCGGGTGGGGGCGGTGCTGGTGGTGACGGTGATGACCCCGGCGGTGCCGTGCCCGCCACCGGTGACCTTGAGGTTGCCGCTGCCGCCCTTGGGGGCGCTGGTGGTGAGGGCGCCGTTGCGGCAGGTCGCGGTGAACGGCCCGACCGTGGTCCCGCCGACCCGCACCGACGCGACCCGGGCTTCGGCGAAGCCGGCGCCGGCCCGCAGACTGATGCCACTGGCCACCACGGCGCCGCTGGGACTGGATACCGAGCCGCCGGCGGTCTTGATCGCGCCGCTGCTGGACACGCTCGGCCGCGCGCTGAGGTGCTCGCCGCCGGAGACGGAGATTCCGGTCGCGGTCGACGTTGCCGCGGCGGCCGCGAGGGCGGGCGGCGCCGCGGTTGCCGGGGTGCAGCTGGAGGCGAGGGTGGTGAGGGTGCCGATGAGGAGTGCGCCGGCTCCGGCGGCGGCGAGGGCGGTGCGGGTGGTGTTCATGGCTGGTCTCTCCAGAAGTGTTGGTGTGGCTGGGTTAGCGGATGAGGACCGGAGTGCCGATGGGCACCGGGTCGGCGGGGTTGGTGAACGTGGCGAGTGCGTCGGCGGGGACGCGGATGCATCCGTCGCTGGACGGGCGGCCGAACACGTCGGTGCTGGGCCAGCCGTGGATGCCCGTGGTCCCAGGCCCACCGCCGTAGGTAGAGAAGGTCGCCGAGTGGATCCCGAGCGGGAAGATCACCGGGCTGAACTTCTGTTTCGCGTCGGTCATCGAAGCGAGCACGAATGTTCGCCCGGCTGGGGTCGGCGCGGCCGGAGTGCCGACGCCGACGCTCCAGGTGCCGATCTGCTGGTGGTCGCGGTAGAGCGTGAGCCGGAAAGCCGCCCGGTCGATGACGATCCGGTCGGTCGTCGACCGAATCGCGAGCGTGCTGTCCTGGGTGGACAGCCAGCCGGTGGAGCCGTTCGGCCGCGAAGGCAGCAGCACCTGCACCCAGCCCGGCTCGTCCGCGATCACTGGCACCCACGTGTCGGATCCCAGCTGGGTGATCGGCAGGACCGCGATGGCCGCACCGCCGGGCTGGTCGAACACCGGCACCGGGCTGGTCGGGTGCACTAGCTGCCCGTCCGGAATCTCCTCCGCTGTCGCGTCTTCTGGGGCGCCCGCAATGGTGTTGAAGGTGCTGGCCTCGGGTAACCCAGCGAGGTTCGGGACGACCCGGGCCGCGACGACCGGGGCGTCCAGTTCGACTCCCAGCTCGACTGGCTCGGTACCCCGCGCGGTGCCCGGCACGGATGGCGACGGCGCGAGCAGGACGCCGACGGTGCCGACGAGCGCGATCCCGACCAGCCAGAGCGCGAGCACCCGCCACCGGTTCGGTGCCGGCGGTGGCATCTCGGACATGACAAGTCCTTCCTCAAAGTCGACGGAGACCGCGGCAGGCCCGCCCGCTGACGAGCGGGCCTACCGCGAAAAGAGGTTGTGGTTACTGCGAAAGCGCGGAGATGAAGCCGCTGTCGGGGGTGCCGAGGCCGGTGACGTTGTCCCAACCGGGACCGCTCTGCAGGCTCTGCGGGCGGGCGTCGAAGTCGATCAGGTAGCTGCCCTGCCCGCCCGGGACGGCGACGCCGCCGAAGGCGTGCATCATCGGCGTCCACACCCCGGCCTTCTGCGGCACGACATCCGCGATCGCGCTGCTGCCGCGGAGGCTGTAGAGGATGGGGGTGAGCAGCCCGGCGCGGGCGGTGCCGGAGCGGGCCTGCTGGGCGTCGGCGACGAGCCCCGCGATCAGCGGCGAGGCCAGCGAGGTACCGCCGTAGGACCCGATCCCGAACTGGCCCTTGATGGTCTGACCGACCAGCATCCCGGTGTAGGAGTCGGCCAGCGCCGCGATGTCCGGCACTGCGCGCTTCCCACCCGCGCCGGGGACGACGCCGGCCTGCCAGTCCGGCGCGTCATACAGCGCGGAGGTGCCACCGCCGGCACCGGAGGCAAACGGACCGTCCGCGTCCCGCTGCGGCGTCCAGGTGATGCCGGACTGGGTGTTGCCGCTGTTCTCCCACCCGGTCAGCACCTTCGGCTGATTGTTCTGGTCCAGGCCGACGCTGGTGCCCCCGACGGCGACGACCCAGGGGCTCGAGGACGGGAAGCTGGCGGTCGGGTGGCCGACGGGGCCGGAGTTGTTGCCGGCGTCGCCGGTGGACACGGTGATGGTCTGGCCCTGGATCGCCGCCTGCAGCGCCATGCTGTTGAACTGGTCCCGCGCGGCCTGCGGCAAGCTGGTTTCGCCGTCGGCGTTGCCGTAGCTGTTGCTGATCACGTCGACGGCGTTGTCGGTGACGGCCTGGTTGAACGCGTCGTAGAGTCCGGTGCCCTTGCAGGTTTTCCCGGCGTAGTAACGGATCTTCGCACTCGGGGCGATGGTGTGGGAGGCCTGGACATCGAGGGTCTGCTCGGCGGCCCAGCCGTCGGCACCGCACTCGGTCGCGTCGGTGAACCCGCCCTGCGGCAGCACCGCGCTGTACTGCCCGGCCGCGAGCGGCGGCACACCGAGCTGTGAGGCGGCCTGGTTGGTGTCGGCGACGACGGTGGCGGAGTTGTAGGCGCCGACCACACCGATCGTCGTACCGGCACCGGTGTTTCCGTTGCTCAGCTTGTACATCGCGCGGACCTGGGTGCCGGTGTAGCCGCACAGCGAGTTCGACTGGGATCCGGACGGGTACTTCTGCGGCACGTCGATGTTGTTCTGCTCGCCCCACCACCGCGCGCAGTGCTGCTCCGCCGCCGCGGCTGCCGGGCGGGTGTGCTGCGGCTTGAGAAGAGCGGCGCTGTCGTCGAGCCCGAGCACAGCGGTGATCGAGGCACGCAGCGAGGCCGGCACGGTCACCGGCGACGCCGGAGCCGTGAGCGTGCGGGTAGTGCCATCGATCAGGGCTCGGAATGCGGCGATCCTCGTTCCGAACGCCGACTCCAGCGCGGCGGTCGGGGCTTCGGCGTCGACGAAGTGCCGGTTGGCGCTGACCCCAGTAACGTGAAGACCCTGCGCGCCCAGCCACTGCGACACTTGGTCCACGGCGTCCTGGGTGGGGGCGAATCGGTCGAGGAATTCCTTCGAGGACAGGAACTTTCCGAGCTCGGCGCTGCCCGGGATGGCCAGTTGCGCGGCGAGGCGTTCGGCGCCGGCCTGGTCGCGCAGCGCGAGGGCGACCTGGATGTGGCGGACAGTGTTTCCGTTGCTGCGGGCGACTTCCGTGTGCGGGGTGGCCCACGCCGGGGTGTTCCCAGCGATCGGCGCGCGGTCGCCGGTGTCACCGGCGGGGGCGGTGGGCGCCGCGACGGCGGTGGCCACGGTGGAGGCGAGTAGGGCCGCGGTCGCGGCCAGGGCATGCCAAAGACGGCTGTGCATCGAGGTTTCTCCTTGTATGAAAAGGGAAAGCCGTTCAGTGCGGGTCGTGTTATCGACGGGCGTGCTGAAGGGCGTGCCTCGTGCCGCAGCCAGAGATGCGCGTAAAGGGGCTGAGCGGAGACGTCAAGGGACCACGAGCCCGGCCGTGTGCGGCCGGTCGTGGAGTTCGCTGACCGAGAAGTCCGATGCAGTATCGGACGCGTAAAGTGCGTTACTGTCGAGGATGCGCTATCGGCGGTCCGCGGGCAACCTGCGTCCGGCGTGGTGTAGAGGATGGAAACACGAGAATGCCCCCTGCTGTCGGGCAGACCGTACCGGATTCCACGCCTCCCCAGGGTGGAGCACAGGTCTACCTTGCTGAGAGGAACGATAACCGCCATCACAGGAAAGTGCAAACACTTGTGGCGGTCTTGCTGTGAAACTGCTTCTCATATGCCGCTCGTGCTGCGAACCGTCGCGAGAAGTAGTCAAACGGACTCCTACTGTCAGAAGTGCGCTGGCGCTGGCTCGCCACCGGCGTCGTCCTCGTCGGCGCGAGCGCGGTCCGGTTTCTGTCGGTTGACTGAAAGTGGTGTCGACGGTCTGGCGTTAGTCCGGCGCGGACAGTGTGTTGACGATTAACCCGATCGGGTGTTTGGTTGTGAAGTGGTCGATCGTCGCAGGCCACAGGTGGTACGACATCTGCCACGGAGGGTGTCACGAGCCGGGCGAGCACCGTCCGCCGATCGGGCGGGCAAGGTGTGCCGGCCTGAGGAGGGGACAGTGCAGGACATCATGAGCCGGGCAAAACCCGCAGTCGGCGTCGACTGGCGTCACTGCGTCCATTGCGGTGGATAAGCGCATTCGCAGACCGGCTGAACAGTCGCTCGCTGGCGTTCAGCTGACGACATTCTTCGGGCGATCCCGCGAACTGGTCGAGGTGTGCCAACGGCTGAACGCCGGTGACAGGGTGGTGACGCTGACCGGATCGCCCGGCGTCGGGAAGACGCGATTAGCGAGCGAACTGCTCGTGCATATGAATGAGCATTACGAGGCGTCGGTGTTCATTCGTCTCGCCGAACTCGGCGTGCACGCCGACATGGTGGATGCCGAGCAGCGAATCTGCAACTTGCTCATTGCAGCCTTGCGTATCTCGCACCATCAGCCGAACGCCGACCCCACCGACGTGCTGATCGAGCACGTCCGTGACCGGCGCGTGCTGATCGTGCTGGACAACTGCGAGCAAGTTCTGGACGCAGTTGCCGAGCTGGTCAACCGGATTATCACCGAGACCGTCATGGTGCAGGTGATCGCCACCAGTCGCCCCTACCTCGACGTCCAGGGCGAACACCGGGTGCACCTGGGCCCCTTGTCGACCCCCGCCGAGGGCGCCGATCGCGCGGCGGCTGAGCGCAGTGACGCGGTACAGCTGCTGGCCGACCGCGCCGCCGCGGTCGGACGGCCACTGACCGAGCAGGACGACTGGCAGGCCATTGTCGACCTGGTCCGTTGGTCCTCAGGTATTCCGCTGGTGCTCGAACTCATCGCGGCCCAGTTCGGCCGGGGACGGGCACCGGCGGTCGTCCTCGATCGCCTGCAAGGCGGCGCGTCGCTGAAGTACGGTCCCGGCGCGCGCGGGATCCCTAAGCATCACCTCGCGCTCGACATCGCGATCACCGAGTCCTGGGACCTGTGTTCGCCGCAGCAGCAACGGGTCTGGGCGCGGCTGACCGTCTTTTCCGGCGGGTTCACTCTCGACGCCGCTGAAGAGGTGTGCGCGGATGAGCTGATCGATCGTGGCGAGATCCTGGAGACGTTGGATCATCTGGTGCGGCACTCGATCATCGAAGGTGCCTCCCCTGATGGGCGCTACCGTCAGCACACCTTTCTGCGTGAGTACGGCCGGCGCAGCCTGAGCAAAGCCGGCGAACTCAATGACGTCAGCGAACGGCACTGCCGATGGATTGCCGGGCTGGCCCGGCAGGCGGCCGAGCAGTGGTTCGGACCGGAGGAGGTCCGCTGGCTGGACCTGGTCAACGCCGAATCCCGCAACATCGCCGCAGCCGTGGCATGGTGCTCCGACAAGGGCCTGAACGAGCGCGGCTTGGCGATCATGGTGGACGTCCTGCTGACGCGGGCGCCGTTCTTCTTCGCCACCGAGGTGCAGGTGTGCCGCCGGGTCGAGGAGCAGCTGCGCGAGGGCCCGGTGGTGGCGTCGGAGGTGCGGATCTCGGCACTGGCGATGGCCGGCTGGGTGTGGATCGCCCTCGGCGAGCAATCCCGTGGGAAGACGCTCCTGGACGAATGCGTGCGCCTGGCGTGCGAAGCGGGCAAGGACGACGCTCCGGCAGTCCAGCTCGTGGAAGGTACCTACGAGGCACTCGCCCTCGGGCAACGCAGCGGGTTCGCGAAACTGGCCGCTGCCAGCGCCGGTTTCCGCGCCGCGGGTGCCGACGGTCCCGCCTTCATGGCAGACCTGTTCCACGCCATGACCGCCGGGCTGCTCGGGCCGGCTGAGGAGGCGGACCGGATGTCGCAACGCTGCCTGTCCGAAGCCCGCCGCCGCGGCGCCGAATGGGCCGTGACGTGGGCGGAGTGGACGCGCGGCTTGCCCGCGTGTTCCGAGCCCGTCACCGACAATCCCGAGCCGCTGCGGCGGCAGATCGCCCTCGGCGACCTGTGGGGGCCTGGCTGGTGGGTCGAGCGGAAAGCCTGGGAGCTGGCCAAGGACGGAGACTACGTCGGCGCGGCCCGGGCGATCGGCGGGTCGGACAGCCTGCAAGCCCGCCACGGCGTCCACTACAACGGCCTGGCCAGCTTCAAACCCCACCGCGGACGAGCGAAAGCCGAGATCGCCTTGGTGCTCGGGCCGGTGGAGTCGACGGCGGCCTACCTCGAGGGCAGCCTGCTGACCGATGAGCAGATCGTCGCCCTGGCATTCGGCGACACCGACCCTGCGGCGGAGCCGACGCTGAATGAGCGGCAGTGGGCAATAGTCCGGCTGGTCGCCCAGGGGCTGAAGAATCAGCAGATCGCGAAGACTGTGCGGTTCTCCGTGCGCACGGTCGAGACCGAGCTGACGACGATCTATGGCCTGCTGGGTGTGGCGGGACGTCGGGAGCTAGCGGAGTGGTACCGGGCCCGGTCGGCGCCTACTGGTGTTCCCACTGCACCGGTAGGGCCGCGACGCCGCGGATGACCCCGAACGTGCGCCGCACCGTGGTGCCCGGCTGCAGGCGGAGTCCGGGGAGTGCGCGCAGCAGCTCGGTGAGCATGACGCGTAGTTCGACGCGGGCGAGGTGCCGGCCGAGGCAGCGGTGCTCGCCGGCACCCCACCCGAGGTGCTGCGGAGCGTCGCGGTCGCGGTCGAGGCGGAAGACGTCGCCGTCGTCGAAGACCCGTTCGTCGCGGTTGGCACTACCCCACGCCAGCAGCAGCCGGTCGCCCGGAAACAGCGGCATTCCGCCGAGATGCGTCTCGCTGATCACGGTGCGTCCGGTCGCCGCGACCGCCGGCTCGTAGCGGACCAGCTCCTCCACGAACGCCTCCAAGGCTGATGGCTCGGCGGTGATGCGCTCCCGCAGCGGCGGGTCTTCCATCAGCTGCAGGAGCGCGGTGGCGCAGGCGTCGGCGGTGGTCAGGTGTCCGGCCGCGACCATCAGCATGGTCATCTTGACTAGCTCGTCATCGTCGGCGGAGTGGCCATCCACCTGCGCGTTCACCATCGCCGAGAGCAGATCACGGCCGGGATGGGCGCGGCGTTGCTGGATCTGCCCGAGGAGAAAATCTGCGTAGGTCCGGCCGGCCTGCTGGGCCTCGGTGAGCGTCTCGGCGCTGTAGAGGGCACGGACGTGCTCGGACAGCCACACGCGTTCCAACTCGGCGAGACCGAGCACCCGTCCGATCACCAGCGGCGGCACCTGACGGGTGTAGGCCCCGACGAGTTCAGCAGCGCCGTGTGGGATCAGCTCCTGCAGGACCTCGCGGCAGACCGCCCGCACGTACTGGGCTTGCGCGGCTGCGATGGCCGGGGTGAAGAACGTCTGCAGCAGGCGCCGCCACTGGTGGTGGTGGTCGGCGTCGGTCTCGAACATCGGCGCGACGGCGTCGCGCATCTCGGTGACCACCGCCGCTGCACCCAGCCCGTCGACGTAGGCGCTGAACCGGTCCGAGGCGCGCGCGGCCTCCCGGATCTCGGCATACCCGGTGACCAGCACGAACCCGTCCAGCTCGCCGCTGCGCGCCACCGGACATCCGCGCCGGATCGCCCCCAGCGTGTCGTAGGCGGTCTCGGCGACGGCCGGATCGAGGTGGCTGAACGACCACGCCACATCCGCCGGATCGGTCCTTGACACCTGCGCCGCAGCGCCCCCCGCTTCCAGAACCATACCCACCTGGCTACTGGCCGTGAATGACGCAGGTCAAGGGCCCTAGCGGGACATTGTGGAAAAGAATGTGGACTCCACATCGCCGACATGTGGACCGATTGTGGCAACAAGCGGCGGTGGTTGCGGAGCGTGTCCGTCACTATGAATCCAACGCCCTGAACAGCCGCGATGAAGATCGTCAAGGCTGACGGGGGATCACACAGGGGTGCCGGCGGGGGCCGGCTGGATATCGAACGCACAGGGGCAAAAGTGGGCACTACCGACCACAGGAATCACGAGTTCATCCGGCGCTGCGAAACCATCATCAGCGCCCTGCCGATCCGTCATCCATTCGAACTGCGAGCCTTCCTCGACGCACTGGGCCGGCAACAAGGCATGCCCGTGATCCTGGGCCGGATGCCACTACGGCGCGGCGGAGCCAGCGGCCTGCTGGCGCGCACGCGTGAGGAGTGCTGGCTGACGGTCGTCGCGAAAGCCGCCCCGGCGCACGCCGCGCACATCGCCTTCCACGAGATCGGGCACTGGATCCTCGGCCATCCCGGCACCTACGCCTGCGGCCGCCGCACACACCCCGACGACCGGTGGGAGCTCGAAGCCGAGCAGTTCGCGTGCCTGCTGCGCGAACACGTGAACGCGGGCGCGGCGCGCCATCGCGATCGGCTTCCGGGCCGGACGGCTCTGCGGGCGGCGTTCGGGTCGCGACGGCACCTGTGCGCCGATGCCTGACGCCGTCTCGCTGCTCTGGCTCGGCGCCGCGGCCGCGGGCGTGATCGAGGCGGTCCGCAAGGCACTGGTCAACCGCGGTAGCGGGTACGCGCTGAGCCGGCACTTCCTGACCGCCGGCATCGCCTGCATGGCGTTGTCGCTGGCCGCGGGGGCACCGGTGACCCTGGACTGGGTCGACGAGCTGACGGGCCTGCACAACACCGCGGTCGTGGCGCAGAACGTGCTGGCGATGCTGGCAATGGTCTTCACCGCCGGGTTCCTGCACACCCTGGGACAGCTGCGCCTGCCCATGCCGGCGGTGATCACGATCTTCGTCGTGTGCGCTGCGGCGATGGTCACCCTGTACACGCTGGCCGGGGCGCACACGTCCTTCTTCGCCTCGCCCCGGAACCCGACCTGGCCCTCCCAGCTGTACTCCGCCATCTACCTGGGCTACCTCGTCGGCTGGCTGGCGATGCTCCTGCTGGGCCTGACCGTGGTGGCCCGCGGCGAAGTAGCAGGAGTGTGCGGCGGCGTCGCCCTGGCGCAGCTGGGGGTGGCGGTGTCCCTGGTCGGGCTGTCCTGGCGGCTCGGTGTCGCGATCCGATTGCTGGTCGACCCGCACCATCCGCCCCGCGGGACGCACTTCGGGGTCTTCACCGACGGCGCCGGCCTGATGCTCTTCGTCGCCGGGTCGCTGTTCGCCGCGGCAACCCGGCGGCTGTTCGACTGGCTCGACCGCCGCCGCACCCAGCGCCGGGACGCCGCGATCGAACGCCTGTGGAAGCGGGTGCGGGTGCTGCTGGCCCACCGTCGCCCGCCCCCGTTGTCGTTCATCCAGAAACTGGTCGAGATCGAAGACGCCCTGCTGATCGTCGAGCAACTGGTCGACGAACGGATCCGCCGCGCGATACGCAACGAGCTGCAGACCCTGGCGCTCTACGTCTATGTCCCGGCGGGCACGGCGAGGGCCGTCGACATCGAAATCGCGCTCGCCACGATCGTCGCGCACCTGTCCCACCCGTCCGCAGGCCACCTGCCCGGCAGCGGTTGCGACAACGCCGACTCCCCAGCGTGGTGGCTGGAGACCGAACGCCTGCACGTCGACGACGCCGCGAGGATCCGGTGGCTGGCCGATGTCGGCGACGCTCTGACCCACCGCCGAGTCCAGCGCATGGCCACGAGAATCAGCGCGACACACCGCAGGCTCCGAGAAGCGGAATCGGCGAACCGGTAGATCGACGAGGTCAGGAGGCGGGATCGTCGCGAGCGGCACGGCGCGCCCGCGCGATTCCTTCCACCAGCTGCAGCAGCTGTTCGCGGCCGGCGTCGGAGACATCGCCGATCGAGCTGGCGATGTCGCGCGCGTTGAACCCGACGAAGCCGAGCTCGGTCACCAGTTCATGGGTCTTGCGCGCTACCTCGTCATCGGATGGTGCGAAGTCACTGGCCGGGACGGTCGGGTCGAGCAGGTCCGGGTGGATGCGCCAGAACTGGGCCAACGCCTTGGTGATCGCCGGACGGCTGTTCTGGCGAATACCCGCCCTGAAGTTGCGTATTGCCTGCTCGGCCAGCGGCAGCCCCGTCCGGTCCCGCACCCACTGAGCGACCAACGGCGGGCGCGCGGTGAAGGTCAGTAACGCCGGGTCGCCCTCGGCGGTGAGCCGATCGATCACGTCGGGATCGACAAGCGGGTCCCCACGCAAAACGTAGTAGGTCGAAGCGTGGTCGAACAGGTAGGTCAACCGCTCGCCGAAGGTGTCCAGGTTCAGCAGCGCGACAGTGAGCTTCTCCTGGTCGGCTGCCCGGCGACGCGGGATCGGAGAATGCAGCTCGGTCGACGGCGTCACGGGCGGGTCGTGATCCTGTGGACCTGATCCGTCGTCGGCTGCTCGTGCCATGGTTCGCCCCCGTAGCGTGTCGATATCAATAAGCGCGGAGCGTCGAGCCAGCATTGGCAGGCATTTGACATACCGCACGTTGTGTCTACCATCGAAGTAAGCACCACGCTTGTTGCGAGTATCTTCGGAACGTCGAGAGAAAGCAACCCACGCCACCCCGACCAGGGGGTTGGAGCACGGTCCCGCTGTGACCGCCGCACCCTTCACCGGCGCACCACCGCTGAGGGGAGGCCCGTCATGGTCACATCCGAGAACTTACCTGCGGATGTTCGCTCCACCGTGGACTCGCCGACCACCAAACCGCACCAGACCACGTCGACGGGCGACGCTGTCGAACTGGTCGACTGGTCACCGTTCGGCCGCGTGCTGCCAATTTTGGCCGCTTCTCCTGGGGCCGGCGCCACTGCTGCCGCCGTCGCGATCGCCGATGCGCTCCAGCTGGCGGGCCGATCGGTACTGCTCGTCGACGCCGGCGATCCCGTCCGATCCGGACTCGGACGTGCCGCGCGAGCCGACGGGCCACGTCGAGATGGACCCGGCTCCTCAGCCGGGATTCGGTTCTCCCGGCGCGCCCACGCGATCCTGGCGCGCCTAGACGTGGCCGACCTCGCCGCGGAGCCGGTGCTCTTCCCGGCCCCGCCGTACTGGCATCCCGGCGGTCGGAAGGTCGACGTGACTGTGGTCGACATCGGCCACGACCCGTGGCGGCTGGCGACCGATCCCGTCCTCGGACCGGGCCAGTGGCTGCGCACGGGGAGTCCGTCACCGATCCCTGCGCTGGTGGTGCGGCCTACCGTGCCGGGACTCGCGCACGCCGAGCAGGTCTTGGCCCGGTTGGAGCCGTGGGTGCGGACCGCTGCGGTGACTCCACCCACGCAACTGCTTGTCGTGGGCGCGCGCCGATGGCCGAAAGGCGTGGCCGGCGCCGCGGGTCGCCGCACCAGCATCCTGTTACCGGACACGGTGTTCTTTCCCCATGACCGCGACGTCGCCGAGCACGGAGTCACCGAAGAGATGACTCCGTCATCGCTGCGCGCGCCCGCCGAGCAGCTGCTCCGTTCCTGGCATGTGCTGCCACCACGGACACTCCGCCTGTCCTCGAGATGGCCGCGAATCGGCCCCGGCAACGGCAGTCCCCTCGCCGACCGCGACACTAGCTGAGCGCCTCCCGCCGCTCAGCTGAGAAGAACTTCAACGCCCTCCCACCTGACCCGCCTGACGTCACGTCGGGCGGTGCGACGTGGAGGGCGCGATGTCCGCGCACATTGTCATCGACTGGCTCGGCCAGATCCCGAATCCGACACCGGTCAAACCCGATGTCGGCGGCGACAAGATCCTGGGGCTGCTCAACAACGTCAAGTGGGGCGCGGCCGTCGCGCTCATCCTGGGCTTCTTCGTCGGGCTGATCGTCTGGGTCGGCGGCCGCTGGGTCGACCATCACCGTGCCGGGAAAGTCGGCGTCGTCATGATGCTCTGCGCCGTCGCCGGCGCAATCCTCTACGGCATCGGCTGGTCGCTGATCGACAGCTTCGCGGGCGGCTGAGCCATGTTCACCTCCACAGAATCGCCGCGCCCTCGTCCGCGAACCCGCCGCCTGATCATCGTCGTCGTCCTGCCTGTCGTCGCGGTCGCCGCGGTGCTGGTTGCCCGGCAGGCAACGGCACCACCGTCGTCCCCGCCGGGCGCGACTCCGCCCGGCGGCGCACCCTCGCCGACACCCACGGCGCCGGTTGACGAGGCGACTGCGCTGGCCACCCGTTCCATGCTGACCCTGCCGCCGGAAGCGGCCTTGCCGCATGAACTCACCACCGCCATGGCCGGCCCGCCGATCACCGTCCCGCGACCGGCGCCGATCGCGAACCGCGTTATCTCCGACAGCTTCCCGGCCAACGCCGAAGGCGCACTCGGTTGGCTGACCGCGTTCAACGAGTCCGCGATGCGCGGCGGCGACCCAGCCACTTACGTGCGGGCCTACAGCGAAGCCGCGCTCCCGCACGCCCCGTCCCCGCAGGGCAGCGGCCCGCTCGCGCTGCTGACCTCCTTCCGCGACGAAGCCGGCATCCGTCCCGGCGAGCTCAAGCCCGGCCTGACGGTGACCTACGAGGTGTCCCAGGGCTTGATCAAGGGCACCGCCGACGGCGGCCGGTTCGCGGTGGTGTGCACGCTCGGACAGCTGAGCTTCGACTACCAAGGCCAGTCCACCCGCATGGGCATCGGCGACTGCCAGGCCCTGCGCTGGACCGGCACCGCCTGGCGGATCGCCCCCGGCGCTCGCGCCGCTTACACGGCGTCGGCGTGGCCGGGCAGCGCCGAATCGGTCGCGGCCGGCTACCGGCCCCTGAACCGGGAGGGCGTCCGATGACGCCCGCGGAGCTGGAGTTGCTGAAGGCGCTGGGCAGGCTAGCCGGTGCAGGGGTCACAGCGACTGCCGCCGGGGTTCTCGAGCCGCTCATGGCGGCGACCTGGTCTGCGGCCTTGTTCATTCTGCGCACCGCGTTCCAATTGGTCGACCAGTTCTCCATCTTCACCGTGTCCACCACGGACGGGCCGGTGTCGATCCTGTGGCCGATGACACTGTGGATCTCCGGAGCCATCGCGCTGGGGATGTTCTTCTGGCAGATCATCATCACCGTCGCCCGCGGCGGCCGCGGCTTCGTCCGTCTGATCACCGGCCCGGTCCAGTACGGGATCGCTCTCGCGGTGACGGTCGGGGTGGTTGCGGCGTTCCTCGCCGCCGCTGACGGCCTGACCGAGGCGATCCTGTCCACGGGACTGCGGGTGGGCAACTTCCGCGACGCGCTGAACATGACCGGCTTCACCGACGCCCTCTCCGATGAAGTCAAGAACGTCGTGCTCGGCTTGGCCGGCGCCTTCGGGGTCATCCCCGCCGGACTGGGGTTCGCGTTCGAGGCCGTGTTCCGCGAAGCCGCAATCTATGTACTGGTCGGCGCAATTCCTATCGCCGCAGCGGGATTGGTAGCCGACGGAACAGGGCGGTGGTACTGGAAAGCCGTCCGCTGGTGCGTGGTGGCGGTGGCGATGAAACCGGCCCTGGCATTCGTTGTGGTGCTGGCCGTGGCGATCGTCGGTGGCGCGCAGGGGCTGTCCGGGCTGCTGACCGGTATCGGGGTGCTGTTCCTCGCGCTGTGTGTCCCGCTGGTGCTGTTCAAGCTGTTCGCCTTCGTCGACCCCGACGCCGACCCGCAAGGCGTGTTCCGGGACAAGCTCTCGGACGCGGGCCTGGATTCCTACGGCGCCAACAGCATCGCCGGGCGCATGGCTCGCGCGTTCCGGAACAAAGTCGGCAACGAGTTCGGCAATGAAGAGAACAGCGGCGGGGATGACGGCGGCGATGGCCAGGAGCAAGCCAACGTCGACCGCTTCGATCATGCCGTCGCCGATGAGGATACGAGCGGCGGCACGCCCGGCGAAGAGAATGCCCCTGCGGACGCGAGCGCCGCCGCCACCTCCGGCGGCCGTGCGCCCCATGCAGGCACCTCGGGCGCTGGCACAGAAAGAGCGGGAGCCGGCCGGACGGCAGAGGAGTCTGAGGGGGCAGAGGTACCTGCCGCGGGCGCTGACGGTGCCGGCGGCGCGAACGTGACTGGTGCTGTCGACGGCGGTAGCGATGATGACGGGCAGCCGCCACCTGCGGACCCGCCGGGCGATGCGGGTCCGCCGACCCCGCCGACCCCGCCGGCCCCCAAGCCGCCGGGCGGTCCGCCGCCGGACGAGGGCGGCGGCGCCGCGGCCGGTGAGGCCGAGGACGCGGCGGTGCTGCTGTGAGTACCGCGACACGCATCTATAAGGGGCTCTCCCGCAAGGAACACGCGGGCTGGATTATCGGCTTGACGCCAGTGCAGGCGTTCGTGTGCGTCGGATTGGCCGTGCCGGTGATCCTCGCACTGGCGGCCGGGCAGTTCGGCCGGGCATTGATGCTGGGCGCGGTGTGCGGCACGGCGGCGACGCTGGTCGTGGTGCCGGTCCGCGGACGTCCCGCGCTGCGGTGGCTCGGCCACCTGCTGCTCTACCGAGCCGGCATCGTCCGGGGCTGGTCGCGGTGGCAGTCTCGCGCGGTCACCGGGCAGACCACGGACCTGGATGAGCCGGATCTGCCCGGGGTGCTGGCCCGGCTGCGGTTCCCTGACGGGCCGCCGCTACGGGACCTTGGCCGGGTCTGTTTGATCCACGACACCGGCGACGGGCGGTGGGGTGCCACCGCGCGGCTGACCCACGCCGGGGTCGGGATGCTCTCGGACGCCCAGTGTGAGCGGCTGGCCAACCGGCTGGGCAACTTGCTGCTGTCGATCGGGCACCGTGAGGTCATCGACCGGATGACGCTGCTGGTGCGGACTGTGCCTGACGACGGCGCCGACTACCAGGCCTGGCGCGCCGAGCACGACGTCCCAGATGCACCCGCGCTCGCGCGCCAGGCGGCCGAGGAACTGGAACGGCTGGTCGGGGCGGTGTCGGTCCGGCACGAGGTGTTCGTCACCCTCTCCGGCGCCGAAGACGCCCTCCGCCGCCCGGCCGCCGCGGCCGGCGGAGGGGTCGCCGGCCGGGCCGCCGTCCTCTACCGCGTGCTGGACGGCCTCGAGGACAAGCTCAAGTCCCTCGGTGCCACCGCGGTCAAGTGGCTGTCGGGTCCGGAGCTGGCGTTGGTGATCCGCACCGGGTTCAACCCGGCCAGCGCCGCCGGCCTCGCCGCGCGCCGCCATCGCGCGGGCACCGAGGTGGGCGTCCGCTGGGCGACCGCCGGGCCAGTACACGCACCTTCGCCGTCGGCGCGGGCGTACTACCACGACGGCTTCGCGACGGTGTCCTACTCGGTGCTGATGCCGGAGGCCGGGACGGTGTTCGGGTCGCTGGGTGGGCTGCTGGCGGTCAAGACCGCCGGCGAGCGCCGCAGCCTCGCCGTCCACTACGAGACCCTGTCGCAGCACCGGTCCTGCAAGGCGGTGCGTCGGCTGCGGTTCCGCACCGGGGTGGTGCGGGACTGGAAGTCCTCGAAGGGGTTCAACTCCGGCGCCGCCGAAGACCGCGAAGCCGGGGGAGCGCGGGCACAAGAGCACGCGGTCGCGGCCGGGCACGGGATCGTCCGCTTCGCCGTCGCCGCGGCGGTTACGATCCCGGATACGTGGAATGTCGAGGACCACGCGGCCAAGCTGGAGAACGACATCGCCGGCCGCTTCCAGCTGCTGCGGATGGAACTGGCCCAGGACGCCGGGTTCGTCGCCGCGGTCCTGCCCGTCGGTGTCGGCCTGCCCCGGCTGCGCGGCGGTGCGTCATGAGCCGCCGCACCGACGAGCGGACCGCCGCGGAACTGCTCGCCACCTTCGGGCCCGCACTCGGCACGCGACCGACGGGGCACCAACGCCGGGACGGCCGGACCGCCCGCGTGAACCGGCGTGCAGCACCGCAGCGCGGGTTCGCCCGCCCCGGGTACGGCTGGTCGCCGGTGGCGGCGCCGCTGCAGGTCTATCAGGCCGGCACCCACGTGCTGGGCGGGTTGTTCCCGTTGCTGGCGGCGAGCCCGCTGCCGGCGGTCGGGGCGCGGATGGGCTACGACGTCCACTCCGGCGGCGCGTTCTACCTGCACCCGGTCGAGTTCGTTCTCCGCTCGATCTGCACCAACCCGAACATGGTCCTGTTCGGCGAACCCGGCCGCGGCAAGAGCTCCACGGTGGTGGCGTTCCTGCTGCGGATGATGCTCACCGGCGTCCGCACCCTGATCTCCGGCGACGTCAAAGGCGAATACACCCCGCTGCTGCACGCGCTCGGGGTGACGCCGATCATGCTCGGCCGCGGCAGCAGCGCCCGCCTCAACGCCCTCGACCTCGGGCCCCTGGCCGCCCGCTGGGACGCCTGGTCGACCGAGCGGCAACGCGACGAGCTGGACGGGGTGCTTGGCCGGTGGGTGCAGCTGCTGGTGGCGCTGGCCGAAGCCCAGGGCTACCGGCCCACCGTCACCGACGAAGCCGCGCTCTCGGCGGTACTGCGGCAGCTGCTCGGCGTCCACGACGGCTACACCCGGCTCACGCCGATCACCATCCCTGACGTCCATCGGGCGCTGTCCGATCCGGATGAGCAGCTGTGGCAGAGCCTGCGCTTCGCCGGCCGCCGCCAGTTCCTCGACCATCTTCGCTCGATCACCGACGCGCTGGCCAACCTGATCAGCGGACCGCTGGCCGGCTTATTCGATGCGGCCACGAATTTCACCGTCGACTGGGACGCCCCGATCCAGAGCCTGGACCTCTCGCGGTTACGCACCCGCGGCGACCAAGCCATCGCCGTCGCGTTGACCTGCCTGGGGTCGTGGTCGTCGCTGGCCACGGATCTGCAGGAGGACGGGGAGCTGCGGATCGTCGTCCGCGACGAGATCTGGCGCCAACTCCGGCTCGGGCTGCGCGCAGTGCAGGCCGTCGACAGCGAACTGCGGCTCTCGCGCGCGGAACGCAAGATCCAGGTGCTGGTCAGCCACAAACCGGGCGACTTCCTCTCCGTCGGCGCCACCGGCTCCCAAGAAGTCGCCATCGCCCGCGACCTGCTCGCCCTCTGCTCGATCCGAATCCTTCTTGGACAGTCCACGCGCGTCGCGAGCGAATTGGCCGATGTCCTTGCTCTCTCGGAGAAAGAGCACGAGGCCACAACCGGATGGGCAAACGACCGCCAGGGCCGAGCGCTGTGGAAGATCGAGAACCGAACCGGCCTCAAGGTACAGACGGTGCTCAGCCGGATCGAGCGGCAGATCTTCGACACCAACACCCAGCTGGTCCGGAAACCACATCGGCTGCCCGACGGTCAGTCGCCGGCGGTGTCGCCGTGAAGGAAACCGGATTCCTAGCGGGCGTCACGGGTGCGCTGGTCGGGCTGGTGATGCTGCCGATCCTCGCGCTGGCGCTCGTCGCTGTCCCGGCCGCGACTGCAACGGTCGTGCAGCTGAGCGGCTGCGAGCAGGGCGGTCCGGGCGGCGGGTCGATCGTCGTCGACCGGCAGCAGCTGGGCGCCGACGAGATGGATATTGCCCGCACCATCGTCGACGTCGTCCAGCAGCGCCGTCTGCCACGGCGGGCCGCAGTTCTCGCGATCGCCACCGCGATGGTCGAGTCCGGGCTGCGCAACCTCGACTACGGCGACCGCGACTCACTCGGGGTGTTCCAGCAACGCCCGAGCCAAGGCTGGGGCACCCGCGCGCAGATCCTCAACCCCGTCTACGCCACCGGAAAGTTCCTCGACGCCCTCATCGCCCTGCCCGGCTGGGACACCATGGCCCCAGGGCAGGCGGAGCAAGCGGTGCAGCACAGTGGCTTCCCGGACCGCTACGCCCCGCGCGAACCGGCCGCCGCCGCGATCGTGGATCGGTTCTGGACCGGGGCGGACAACCCCGTGCTGGCCACCCCGCCCGGTGGCGGGACGGAGGCCGTGCAGGCGAAGACGCTGTGCCCGGACCAAGGCGGATCCGACATCCCCCGCGAACCGGGCCAGGTCGACCCGACCAAGCTGCCGCCGGGGTTCGCACTGCCGGACGATGCTCGCCAGCGCGCCGCAGTCGGCTTCGCCCTCAACCAGCTCGGCAAGCCCTACGTGTGGGGAGCGAAGGGCCCGGACGCCTACGACTGCTCCGGGCTGATGCTCGCCTCCTGGGCCGCCGCCGGGATCGGAATCCCCGCCGGCACGATCAGCCAGGTCCACGCCGGGCACGCCGTCTCGTCACTGGAGCAGGTACAGCCGGGCGATCTGCTGTTCATTCCCGGCTCGCTGGGGACTGCGCAGGTACCGCGGCACGTCGGGATGTACGCCGGGCACGGCCTGATCGTCGACGCCTACGACACCGACACCGGCGTCATCCTCGAACCCCTCTCCGCCTGGACGTCGAAGATCGTCGCGATCCGCCGGATAGCCGACCCAGATTTGCCCTCCCCGCCACCGGGAGGGAGCCCACTCCGATGAACCACGTGGTGCCGCTCTCCCGCTGTCCGGGAGGAGCGGCCGATGCCGCGCACACGCACCGACACCCTCAACCTCGACCGCGACGTCGCCCTGATGGGCCTCGCAGTCGCCGCCCTGGCAATCCTGTGCGCGCTCGGCGCGATCGTCGTCGCCGCGGCCGTTCTGGTGACCGGATTCTTCTCCGGCACGTGGACCTGGCCGCCGATCACCGCATGGGCGGGCTTCGCGCTCACGGTCGTCTTCCACGCCGCTGACCCGGGGCCACGTTTGCCGTTCCCGTGGTCGGGCGCGGTCAGCGAGCACCAGCTGGCGTTCTACATCTGGTTCACCACCATCACGACGCTCGCCGCCGGTCTCACTGTGGGCGCCGCGATCCCGGTCTGGCGACGCGTCGCGCCGACCGATGCCGGCCACGCCACCCGCCGCGAGATGGGCAAGACCCTGTCGATCGACGCCGCACGCAAGACCGCGACGTGGACCCGCGGTGACCTCACTGACGAGCAACGCCGCATCGCGCCCGTCGAGGAAATCGCGGTCCCGCTGCACCAAGGGCCCCGCCGCCAGCAGCTGGTCACCTCCCTGGAGACCCCGACGGGGACGATCGCGCCGACCCGCTCGGGCAAGAGCCGCACCGACCTGGTGCACAAGGTCCTCGCCGCACCCGGAGCTGTGGTGGCGTCGACGACGAAGAACGACCTCGCCGAGTGGTGCCTGCTGGCCCGCACCCGCCGCCCGGGCGCCGGGCCGGTGCTGGTGATCGACGCCACCGGCACGCTGTCCTGGCCGGCCCACGCCCGCTGGTCCCCGGTCACCGGCTGCGCCGACCCCGCGGTCGCGCTGCGGCGGGCGGAGACGCTGATCGAAGCGTCCTCGCTCGGGCTCCAGGACGTCGGCGGCAACGACGCGGTGTTCCGCGGCCGGGCCACGATCGTCATGCAGGCCTACCTGCTCGCCGCCGCCACCCATCACCGGACCGTCGATCACCTGGTGCGGTGGTCAATCGCCAAACCCGCCGACCGGGAACCCGCCGAGCTGCTGGAGCAGCAGTATCCGCAGCTGGCGCAGAACCTGGAGTCGGAGATCGGGATGGTCGCCGAGACCTCCGACGCAGTCTGGATGAGCGTCCGGCGCGCGATCGAACCGTTCATGAACCCAGCGATCTGCTACTTCGCCACCCCGAGCCCGGCCGAGGAACTGGACATCGACGAGTTCCTGCGCCGCCGCGGCAGCCTGTTCATCATCGCCGGGGAACACCAGGCCCCGCAGGCCCGGCCGGTGCTGACCGCGCTGGTCGAGCAGATCCTCACCACCGCCCAGGACACCGCACTACGCCACGAACGCCGCCGGCTGGAACCACCGACCACCGCGATCCTGGACGAGCTGTTCGCCGGAACACCGGTGCCGCGGCTGCCGGCGATCATCGCCGACTCCGCCGGCCGCGGCGTGCTGATCCACTGGTCCGCGCAATCCCGCTCCCAGCTGGACGAGCTCTACGGCGAACCCGGCCGGCTGCAGCTGATCGACAACACCCTCACCCTGACCGCGTTCCCGGGGCTGAAGGACGACAAGACGCTGGAGTGGCTGTCCACGCTGTCCGGGCAGCACCGCCGCCGCACTCATCAGCACCACAGCGACGGACTGTTCAGTGTCGGGCGCGGCGCCAGCGGCGAGGAGACCGTCCCGACGCTGCGCGCGGGGGACATCCGCACCCTCGACCGCGGCCGGGTGCTGATGCTGCACGGCAACCTCCGCCCGATCCTCGGCCGGACCGTCGACGTCGAACAACGCCCGGACTGGCCCCAGCTACGGGCCGACGTCGCCGCGATCCGCTCCGGGCGGGCCGCGATCACCCCCGACGGCTACCCGCTGCTCCTGGCCGGTGGCGGTGATCTGCGATGAACGACGAAGACATCGCCGAACGCCCGCACGATGCCGACGGCGACGGCGACGGCGACGAGCGGGGAACAGGCGGTGAAGAGGAACTCGAGCCGCGGTCGCTGGACGAGCTCAACGAGGTGGTCGCAGGACTGGAAACCGTGGCCGAGGTCCTGGGCCGGCAGATCGAGCAGGTGTCGAAGAAGCTCGCGGAGCTGACCGAAGAGCCGGAGAGCGACCCACGGCTGGCGCGGTGGCTGATGTTCCCGCCGCCGGACGCGGCCGAAGACCAGCAGCACCGCGGAGAAACACCGCTGTTCACGATCGCGCACTTCGTGCAGTACTACAACGAGACCTACGTCGGCAATCCCGGGACTCGCGCGGTCGCCATCCCCGACTGCTGGCTGGAGCATCCCGGCCTGGTCGCCGAGCTGGCCACCCTCACCTACACCTGGCGCGAAGCCCACCTGGGCAAGACAGCCACCGCCCGCGACGCCCAGTACTGGCACGACCACTGGCGGCCCGGCTTCGCCGAGCGCATGGTCACCGAGTGGGTTCATCAACGCTGCCGATCCGACGGCCACAAGACCGCCGGCGCACCGGCTCGGCCCGACCGGTTCACCTTGGAACACCGCCAACGGCAAGCACGGGTAGCGGCAGAAGCCGGCGCCGACGACCGGCAAGCCATGCCCAGCCGGCCATGATCACCTACTCGCGTCGCCGGTCGCGGAGGCGCCAAGCGGGTAGCCGGTTTGTGCGTGTGCCGGTGATCGCGCTGTATGTCGCGTGCGTCGTCGGCGCGAACTGGCTGGCCAAGCATGTCGGCGTCGGGCTCGGCTTGCACGCTGCAGCCGCGGCGTACGTGGCGGCAGCGTGCTCGTGGTTCGTGACTGGGTGCAACGCCACGCCCGACTACGGATCTCACTGGCGGCCCGCGATGACCGTGTCAAACAATCCTCCTTCCTGGCCTGTAAAGGTCGTCCGCATCGGCATTGTGGCCGACCTCGCGCGGCTCCCGACTTCCGGGGGCGAAGTGGCCTGGGAGGACATCGTGTCCAAGCCACGCGGCGAAACCGGCCACGCCGTCGCCGAAGTGATCATGACCTTCCCGCGGCAGCAGCCGGGGGCCTGCACGCGGCGGTGGCCGCCGACTCCCAGTCCGAGAGCGACGGGGCCATGTTTGGCGACTTGTGATCGCACCTTGGCCACGCTTCGGTCACAGATCAGCAACAGTCCAGACGCCGATTGATTTGTCAGAAAAATGCAATTCGACCTCAGCACCGTCGATAATTGCCGTATAGACCTCAGTGCACTGCTCGTTGAGGATGCGGAGCGGATCCGGCAGGTTGAAAGGCGCGCGACACAGGTTGAGTGGCCGCCAACCACCGGTCCGTATGTCATTCATCTCGGTACGGTCGGTGAATGTGGTGGCCGCGAAGTACGTCGCCCCGCTTCGCCGGACGTTCTCCAGGGCGGCGAGCGCTTCCGCATCGCTCAGATGCACCAAACAGTCGCGTGAAAAAATCAGATCCACCAACGGTAGCTGATCGCGGGCGAGATCGAGAACCTCGAAATCGCGGTCGGCCCGCGCGAAAAGCCGACGGTTTCGTTCGACCACCTCGGGCACGATATCCGCACCGATGTACCGTTGAACTCCCAACTCGACACGCGACATCCAGAAGAAGTCTCCGCACGGAAGATCGAGGACGCTGCGAACGCCGAGTTCGGCGATCAGCGGCGGCAGTCCGGCACGCAGAGCCTCGGTCTGGGCGAGGTTCGACCCGAGACCGGAGCGGGAAGTCTGGTGATCGTCGTACCCGGCTACGGGTTCCTCGACCAGAGTCCATTCTTCGCTGGCATAGATCCGTGTGAAGATCTCCCGAGTCGACTGGCGCGGGCTGTTTGTTTCAGCCTCGTTCACAAGCTGCACTTCCTCTCTGTTCAACGGCATCATCCGGTCTCCGACAACCGCACTCGTGTTTTTTCCAGATCGGCCAGCGGGCGAGGCTGCGCCTGCCACGGCCGGTGCAAATGGTCGCCCGTCAACCGGGGAACGACGTGCAAGTGGAAGTGGAATACGTCTTGCCAACCCGCCTCACCGTTGGCTTGGAACAAGGTCATCCCGTCCGGCCGCAGAACCTCCCGGATGCGCCGTGCGAGGCGGTGAGCCGTGCGCATGACCGCCGCGGCGTCTGCTGCGGTGATCTGCCAGAGATCCGTCACGTGCGCTTTGGGAATCACCAGGGTGTGCCCCTCCATCACGGCCGTGATGTCGAGGAACGCGAGAGTTCGAAGGTCTTCGTAAACGATCGCCGCCGGCATGCGCCCGGCGACGATGGCGCAGAACACGCAACCGTCGCTCGTCACCGAGCGACCGCAGCGGTCAGATCCAGCAGCGCGTCCGACGTGCCGGACAGCGGGAGACGCGCGCTGTTGGCTAACCCGCTGGATCGCAGCTCGTCAAGGCGTGCCGGTGAGCGAGCGAGGTCCTTCATCGTTGCCACAACGCTCTCGTGATCACCGAAGTCGACGGCGAGCGCGGACTCGCCGAGCACCTCGGTCAGCCCGGGGACCGGCTGGTAGGCGACGGGAAGGCCGCAGGCCTGCGCTTCGATGGCAACCAGACCGAACGCCTCCAGCTTGAGAGAGGGCACGATCAGCAGATCATGCCGGGCGAACTCCCTCCACAGCTCTTCGCGGGCGAGCCAGCCCGAGTAACGCACCCGTGGCAGGCCGTTCTGCCCGGCGAGACAGTCGTATTCCGCAGGAGGAGCGGCGACGCTGAGTTCGATGTCCTCTTGTTCCGCCAATCTCGTGAAGACACCGGCAGTGGCTTTCTCCGAAGTCAGCCGACCGGCGTAGAGGATCCGCAGTCGATCGGAGGCACGTGCCACTCGTTCCGGTGGTTCGGCGAGGAGCCGGTCCGGTACGCCCCACGGAACATGAGCGATGCGCTCCGGCGCGACCGCGGCGAAATCACGCAACCGTGCGGCCATGGCGCGTGCCGGCACCACGATCACGTCAGTCGACCCGACTGTTTGGCGAAGCACCTCGGCCTGGGTCGGATTGGACTCGGCGAACAGCAGGTCGGTGCCGTGCACCAATGCGATCGACGGCTGATCGGGAAACGCTTTGCGCAGCGCCGGAGTAGCTCCGAATGTCAGGTGCTGAAAGTGGAGAACCCGAGGTTCCGTCCCAGCGAACCGTGCCCTGATCTCGTCGGCCAGCCTGTCCACGAAGGTCCAGAAGGCAGGCCCGGAAACGGCCTTGTCCCGTACATCGAGCAGCGCGAGCTGACTCGGCCGGATGCGGCTCCCGGTATCTGTCCCCAGCATGAAGACGTCCGCGGGTATTGGCGCATCGCGACCGAGGTACAGGTCACGCAGGAGTTCGACGCTGCCGCCCGGGCTCGGATGAGGCAGGTCGATCCCGGTCAGGACATTCACGTGAACTCCTCGTGCAGGCGCGAGACGTCGATGCCGTCGGTGCGGGTGTACTTCCTACCCATGTCCTGATAGCTGGCCGGGGCCCCGCGGGTGCGCAGGAAAATGATCTTCCCGAATGTCATCCCGGCGTAGACGCGGACTGGCCGGACCGCTCGGATCTCGAGGGTCCACCGAATCGCGTGGCCCACGTGCCCCAGCGGGGCGGAGACGTGCACCCAAACGCCCATGGCTCCCACCGTGCGGTCTCCGTTGATCATTTGGGCGTACTGCTCCGAGTGCGTGTGCTCGTGCGTTACCCCCAGGTACAGGCAGCCCGGCCGCAGGACCATGCCGTCCGGCGGAATGACGTGCTCGGTGAACTCGGCCGGGGTCGCGGCATCGAGTGCGGTGTCGCAGGTGCGGATCGTGTCGCCGAGCCGCCAGTCGTAGGCGTTCGGTGAGAGCCGGTCCGCCTCGAACGGTTCGATGGTGATGTCGCCCGACTCGACACCCCGGGCGATCTGGGGGCCAGTAAGAATCACCGCTGCCCCGGCTTGTCGCGCCAGTAGCGGGATTCCTGGGGACCGACCGCGCCCTGGTACTTCCCGGAGTAGAGGTCGATGTCACCGAGGGTGTCGAAGAACATGATCTGCCCGATCTTCATGCCGGGATACACGCGCAACGGTCGTACCGGCGAAAGCATGAGGGTCCATTGGCCGTGGAACCCGATGTCCCCGATCGGGGCGGTGATCTCGACGAAGAGCCCGAGCCTGCCGACCGATGACCGGCCGAAGAGTAGCGGCACGTAACAGTCCGAACCCACTTCCTCGACGGTGTGACCCAGGTAGAGCTCGTCCGGCTGGAGGACGAAACCCGTGGAGTCTATTTTGATCGTTTCGGTGGGATTGGGACGGTAGGCGTCGATCACCTCACCCGTGTAAGTCATCAGGGTCTCGCCGAGGCAGACGTTGTAGCTGTTGGGATTGACCTGATCACGGCTGAACGGCGAAATGCAGATCTTCCCGTCCCTTGTGGAGTCGACGATCTCGGGACCGGTGAGTATCACGACGGGCACCTGCTTCCGGAAAAGGCCATCGTGGGTCAATCCTTCGAGTAGGTGGGGAAGAACGACGCGGTATCCGGCCAATGCGCCGCCTGCCAGTCCCTTCGGTCCTGATTGGACGCATCATCGGGGATGACGACCAGCTGCTCGTCGAACCATTGGGTGAGCAGGTCACAGTGCAGGCTGAACTCCTCGCGCGATCGTCCGCTCACGACGACCTGCCCCACGCCCGCGATCGTGTTCGCGGCGCCGGCCAGCCTGGTTCCATAGGGCTGCTCGAGACGGACGTGCTCGACCCCTGGGCGAGCCGCCACAGCCACCGGTGAAGGGTAACTCGCCACAACCCCGGCGCGACCGGGCAGGAATGTCGAGCCGACCGTACCGGGCCGGATCGACGGCTCGATGCGTGGATCGATTCCGGCGGCGCAGAGCACCGAAGCCGCGCCGAGGTCGACGCCGAACTTGCATTCGACCACTTCGTGGGTGAGGCCGCCACCGCGACGTGCGGCGCATTCCCCGAAAACGAGGCGGCCCGTCCCCCGCTCCCGGAACAGTTCGAGATGGAACACGCCTGATTCCAGGCCGAGTGCCTTGACGGTGGTCTCCGCCATCGGCCGGACCATTTCGTACACGTCCGCGTCGGCGGACGGATCGAACCGTTCGCCGCGCATAACGCCGTTGGACTCCACGATGGCCAGGCAGGGCTCCGAGTAGCTGCCGACGCAGAAGAACTGGATCTGCCCGTCGAAAACGACACCCTCCACGACCCACTCGTCACCGTCGATGAACTCCTCGAGGACGAAGGCGCGTTGCGGGATCCGCAGGCGGCGGTATTCGGCGCAGCGGGCGGCCAGCTCGGCACGGCTCCGGACGATCGAGGTGTTCCGGGTGCCGCCGCCCGCGACCGGTTTCAACACCGCCACCCCGAAGTCGTCGATACCGCTGAGATCGGGCTCGTGGACGTCCTCGATGATCTGCGACGCGGCGGCTGCAACCCCGGCCGCCGAGACGAGACGCTTCTGCACCGACTTGTCGCGGAAGCGCACGGCGGTCCCGGCGTCGATGGCGGGCACGCCGAGAACGCGCCCGAGCGCCGCCGCGGTGACCAGAGCCTCCTCGCTCGACGTCTGGATGCCGACGATTTCGCGATCGACGACGCCTTGCCGGTGCAAGCTGAAGAGCACGCGCTCGATGCTCGTCGCGTCTTCGCTGAACACCGCGTGTGCGCCTTCCGGAATCGGCATCCGGCTCCAGTCGCTGACCAGCGGGCCCCAGTCACCGGTGAACGGGCTGTGGACCACGACCGGGTTCAAGCCGTGCCGGAGCGCTCCACGGATCGCGTACGGGTCTCCGCCGATGAGAAGGAGGACTGGCTGGCTGTCGGACATCGGGAATCCTTCGGATCGGAGGGTGGTCAGGCAAGCAACCAGGAGCGGAGCAGCTCTTCGCAGGTGCTGATCGACGCGAGAGCCACGGACTCGTCACGGGTGTGGGCCAAATCGGGATCCCCGGGACCGAAGTTGATCGCCGGGATGCCCAAGGCCGCGAAGCGGGCGACGTCGGTCCAGCCGTACTTCGGACGTACGGGAACGCCGAGCGCGTTCACCAGCTCCCGGACTGCCGCTGTGCTCAGCGAGGGGGGCGCCCCCGGCACCACGCGGACCGGCGTGATGGCGAACCCGTCGAAGATCTCCCGTACCCGGGTCACCGCCTCATCCGGCGTTTTGTCGGGCGCGAAGCGGTAGTTCACTCTGACTACGCATGAATCGGGCACGACGTTGCCGGCTGAACCACCGTCGACCCGGACGGCGAGCAGGCCCTCGCGGTACTCGAGGCCGTCGACTTCGACGATTTGGTCGCCGTGGGCGTTCAAGCGAGCGAGAAGTGGCTCGATGGCGTGGATCGCGTTCGCACCCAACCACGATCTCGCCGAATGCGCGGCGCGTCCCGAAGCCGTCACGTCGACCCACAGGGCGCCTTGGCAACCAGCCTCTGCCACGAGGCCGGTGGGCTCGAGCAGGATCGCGAGATCGCCCGCGACCCGAGCGGGGTCCCGGTGGGCGATCCGCTCGAGACCACTGGCGGTGTCGGTGACCTCTTCGTTGTCGTAGAAGACGAAGGTCAGATCGCGGTTCGGAGCGGTGAGCGTCGTGGCGAGGCGCAGCTGCACCGCCAAACCGGCCTTCATGTCGGTGGTGCCTCGTCCGAACAGGCGACCGGCCACGGTTCGCGCCGGCAGGTTGTCCGTGACCGGGACGGTGTCGAGGTGGCCGGCCAGTACGACTCGTTCGGCCCGGCCGAATGCGGTGCTCGCGACGAGCGAGTCACCGTCGCGATGCACCTCCAGCCAGGGAATAGCCCGTAGTGCCTGTTCAACGACGTCGGCCAGTTGGGCTTCCTGGCCACTCACGGAAGGGATGTCGACCAGCTGGGCGGTGAGCGCTACCACGTCGGCGCTCAGGTCGAGAACGGCGGGCTTCACCGGCCGACCACCGTGCCGTGCTCGCGGAAGATCTCGTTGAGCTGGAGCTTCTCGTGCGTTTGACCTTCCTCCAGGTGCCGGACCACGAGGACGCACGGCATCGCGAAGTCGCCGGCGGCGGTAGTGGTCACTCGCGCCGACCCGACGCCGACCGACCAGGCTGGCAGCTCCCCGCGTGCCAGCTCCTCTCCGGTTGTCGCGTCGAACACGCGTGTCGAAGCCGTCAGAACCGTGCCGGCGCCGAGCTTGGCCCCCCGGCGGATCCGAGCTCCTTCCACGACGGCACACCGCGAGCCGATGAAGGCGTCGTCTTCGACGACCACGGGAGCCGCACTTTCGGGCTCGAGAACGCCGCCGATCCCGGCGCCACCGGCGACGTGCACGTTCCGGCCGAGCTGGGCGCACGAGCCCACCGTCGCCCACGTGTCGATCATCGTACCCGCGCCGACGTAGCCCCCGATGTTGACGAAGGACGGCATGAGCACGACGCCGGGTGCGAGATGGCTGCCCCACCGGGCGATCGCGCCGGGCACGACGCGAACCTCGTCAAAGCGTCGTTTCAACGGCAGGCGATCGTTGTGCCGGAATTCGCCGACTTCCGATTCCTTCATCGGAAACAGTTTGAAGGAAAGGAGGATGGCACGTTTCGCGCGCTCGTCGACCACGACCTGGTCCGTCGCCTCGTCGACCCATGCGACGCGGGCTTTACCTCGATCGAGCAGGTCGATGGCGGCGGTCACGTACGCACGTGCCTCCTCGTCCACGACCGAAAGGCTCGCCCGTGAAAGCCAAAGTTCTTCGATCACGTCGGCAAGGGGACTGTCGGACGGCTGCGAATCCATGTCCGGAGTCTGATCGAGGAATCAACGAAAGTCCATTGCGTGCGAGTGCGGATCACGGGGCCTTGTTTCCGATTCAGGCCGCGACCACAGTGGTGACACCGGAGAAACAACCAAGGGGGGTGAAGCATTGTCGGACATCGAAGGTTTGCGGGCCTTCTACGACAGTGCCGTGGGCGAGAGCATTTTCGATGTCTGGGAGCGGGGTGGTGCACGAGGCGACTCGATCACGCCTTCCACGTTCTCGGACTCCTACCGCGCGCACATCGGCGCCGTCCTGCGTGACCGTCTCGGCGCACCGGGGTCGGCGTCGTTGCTGAGCATCGGCTGCGGCAACGCCGTCGTCGAAGCCGAGCTTGCGCGCGCCGGGTACGAGGTGCTCGCGGTCGACGCGCTCGATGAAGCCGTCAGGTTGGCGGAGGGGAAGGGCCTGCGCGCCGTCAAGGCGGACGTCGCGACCTGGGAGCCCGGCCGGCGATGGGACGTCGTCTACGCGGACGGCCTGCTGGGACACCTCTACGACGCGGAGGCAGGGCTCCAGCCGATCCTGACCCGCGTCCGGTCCTGGCTCGCCGGGCCGCGCGGAACCCTGGTCGTGTCGAACGACGCTCCGAAGTGCGGACTCGACGCGGAGCCGGCACCTGGCGTGCCCGGTTTCCACTGGCTGTCGAACGGCCTGCTCGAGGCGGAGGCGAAACGAGCCGGCTTCGACGAAGTTTCGTCGTCTGCGTTCGTGTACGAGAGGCCGATCTCCGGGCCTCGTGAGCGCGCGATCGTCGTCGCCGCATGACCATCCAGCGGACGTGGACGAAGGGTTGAGCGTTGCTGATTCCCGTTGAAGAGTTGACCGCGTTGATGACGGAGGCTCTCCAAGCGCGCGGGTTCCCACCCGATGACGCCGCGTTCATCGCGGCCGACTACCTTGGCGCCGAGCTCGAGGGCAGGCGAACCCACGGGATCGGCCGGTTCGTCGTGATCGACCGGTACCTCGATCCGGCGGCCGGGCGCCCGGCCGTCGTCGAGGACCACCACGCGGTCAGCGTCGTCGACGGCAACCGCGGCATCGGCCAGCTCGTGTGTCGGGAGGCCACGACGCTCGCCGTGGCTAAGGCGAAGTCCTACGGACTCGGTGCGGTCGCGGCCCGCAGCTTCACCCGGTTCTCCCGGTTGAAGGTCTACACCGATTTGGTCGCGGCGCAGGGACTGATCGGGGTGGCCGTGAACTGCGGGGGTGCACCGCCGCTCGTACCGCCGCCGCACGCGAGGCGGCCAGTGCTCGGCACAAACCCGATCGCTTTCGGTTTTCCGCGGGCCGGAGCCATCTGCTCGTTCGACTTCGCCACCTCCGAACGGGCTTGGGGGAACGTCCGTCAGGCGGTGCTCGACGAGACGAGCCTGCCGCCGGGTTTCGTCGACGCCGACGGCCGGGCCACGACCGACCCCGCGCTCGCCGCCGGCGTACTCGCCGCGGGAGGCGGGAAGGGATTCGCGTTGGCCTTCGCCATCGAGGTGATCAGTGGCGCGCTCGCGGGCGCGGCGCTCGGGCCGGACCAGACCTCGCAGCTCGACCTAGGCTTCCTCGTCATCGCGCTCGATCCGACGGCGTTCGGCGTCTCCGTCGACGCCGTGGCGAGCGGTGTCCGGCGGCTCAGCGAACACATCGCCGCCGCCCCAGCCGTCCCGGACGGCCCCGCGCAGCCGCACGCACCTGGTGACCGGTCCCGGGCCGCCGCCGAAGCAGCGCTGGCCGCAGGAATGCTCGAAGTTCGCGCTGAAGTTCTCGGCCGGCTTCGGCGGATGGCTCTCGGGGGGAGCGTCGAGGACGATCTCCCCAACTTGACCGCAGCCGAACCGGGAGGAGCACGCCGGTGAGCGCACCTGACGAACCTGACCACCTGGTTCCGCTGGGAGGTAGCGGCTGGGCGTTGTGGCGCGACGTGGCTCTGCGCAGCGCCGGATTTCCCGCTGAGCAGGTACTCGCGCTCCGGGACGACGAGCTGGCCGACGCCGCCGACGACGACGTGCGGTACGCGACCGTGTTCGACGAGGCGCTGGCCAGGCTCGCGGCCGCGCTCAAGGACACGACCGCCGGCCCGCGCTTCCGTGAGGCGCTGGCCTGGCAGAACCCCGATCTGGTCAGGACTCTTCTCGACCGCGAGAAGTGGGAAGGCCGGCGGAACGCCCGCCGGCGGGGGCACGAACTGGCCATCGCGACGTACCTGCAGCGCTACTGCCTCAAGAACGACACCATCGGCTTCTTCGGACCGGTCGGCTGGGCGTCGGTGACGCCTGACTCGGACCGGCTCGAACTCGTTACGGGACGCACGCTGGTCAAGGAAGCCTCGGTCTACTTCGAAGTCTGGGCGATCAACGAACTGGCGAGAGCCGTGACGCAGGATCCGGATGTGTTCGTGTGGCTCTCGCCGCGCACGAATCCGGCGAACGTGGTCATCGGCAACCTCTTGCACCGTCCCGGCCGCGAGCCACTGGCCCTGGCCCCGCGCGAGATCGCGATCTTGGAGCTGTGCGACGGCCGCCGGACGGTGTCCGACCTCGGCGCCCGTGGTGCCGAAGCAACCCGCCCGGACGTCGAGCAGGTCGTCCGCCGGCTGTGCGACCTGGGTGCTGTCACGGTCGATCTGGACCTGCCGATCCAGGCGTACCCCGAAGAGGACCTGCGCCGCCGTCTGGCCCGCATCGGTGACCCAGTGGTGCGCGAACGGGCTCTCGAGCCGCTGGCCGAGCTGATGGCCGCCCGGGACAAGCTGGCCACCGCAGTCGGGGACGCCGACGGCGTCATGCTGGCCACAACCTCCCTCGAGGAGACGTTCCAGCGGTTCACCGGCCAGGCGAGCACCCGCGAGCACGGCCGCACGTACGCCGGGCGCACGCTCCTGTACCTGGACACCGTCCGAGACATCGACGTGCGGGTGGGACGCGTGGTGCTCGACGCGATGGCCGGACCGATGTCCGCGGTACTGACCGGCGGCCGATGGCTGGCCCGCACGGCCGGAGAGCGCTATCGGCAGCAGTTCCTGGCTCTGCACAGCGGAGACGACATGCCCCTGATCGAACTCGTCGGAGAACTCTTTCCCGATGTGACGTCCGTGTCGAGGGCGATGCAGCCCACGGTCGCTCCAGTGGTCGCCGAATTCCAGCGACGCTGGCAGCAGGTTCTCCGTGTTCCCGACGGCGTGCGCCGGCATTCGGTCCGGCTCGAGGACGTCGAACAAGAGGTCGCTGAGCAGTTCGCGTGCGGGCCGGCATTGTGGAGCGCCGCCCGCAACCACTCACCCGACGTGATGATCGCGGGCGATGGCGTGGACGCTGTGAGCCGGGGCGACTTCGTCGTGGTGCTCGGGGAGATCCACCTGGCCTGCAACACTATCGAGAGCCGCTTGTTCGTCGAACAGCACCCGGACCGAGCGCGCGTGTTCACGGGGGTCGCAGCAGATCACGGTGGCAGGCGGATCTACGGCATCGAGCCAAGGGATTCGCCCTTCGTCACTTCCCGTGTCGCTCCGCCGTCCGCGCTGCTGTCGCCCGAGTACACCTACTGGTCGTGGTCGGCATCGCCCGACTCCGTGGAGCCACCGGCCGCGGTGTTACCGGCGGCGGACCTGGTCGTCGATCGCCGCGGTGCCGAACTCGTCGTCCGTTCCCGCACGACTGGGGACACCTTTGACTTTCTCGAGGTGATCGGCGAACTGCTCAGCGAAGCGGTGGTCAACGCGTTCAAGCCGCTGCCTCCGGCACCCCACCGCCCCCGCATCAGCATCGACCGGTTCGTCTTGTGCCGCGAGTCGTGGACGTTCCGGGCCGCCGAGGCGCCGTGGGCCTTCATCCCGGATGAGCGTGACCGCTATGCGGAAGCCCGCCGGTGGCGGCGACGGAACGAACTACCGGAGCGGCTGTTCTTCAAGGTGCCGACCGAGAAGAAACCGTGCTCGGTCGACTTCCGCAGCTTGCCGCTCGTGAACGTCTTCGCCAAGGCGCTCCGCCGGACCGCCGAGGCGGGACCGTCTCTGACGTTCACGCTCGGTGAAATGCTGCCTGATCTCGACGAGCTCTGGCTCCGCGACGGGGAGGATAACCGCTACACCTGCGAGCTCCGCTTCATCGCCGTGGATCAGGGTTGACCGGAGCCCTCGCCGGCACTACCGGCTCGCCGGTTGAGCTCCTCAGCGAAGGTGCGCCACGCCTCTGCGGAGATGTCCGCCAAGTCGGCGATGACGGATACGCAGTGCGGCGGCACCGAGTCGATCAGCGTCTGGTAGTCGTCGGCGTCGATCACCCGCGTGGCGAGCCACCGCAGCAGGGAACGGCCGACGTCGGTGAACCGGAGCGCCGGATCACTCATCAGAACGTCCAGGACAGCGGCCTTGTCGATGTGTTGTCGCCCGGTCGCGGTGAGGCCGGAGGGAACAGGGTCGCGAGACTCGGGGTGTTCCACGTTGCCGGCATCGCCCGAGGCACGGAACTTGGGCGGCAGTGGCCCGTCGCCACGGCGTAACCGGTCCCGGACGTCTCGCGCGGTGCTGACCGCGATCCCGGCGCGTGCGGCGACCTTCCGCAGCGACAAGCGCGGCTGTCGCGTGAGGATCTCCCCCGCGATGCGCCGGCCTTCGGCGGCATCGACGGGGCGGGTACGGCCGTCGCGCCCGATCCGGGCGTTCGACTGCGGAAGATCTTCAGTCGAACGCCGACGAAGCGCCCCGACGGTCTTGCCGGTGATCCCCGCGACTTCAGCGACGGCTCGATCCGACCACTCGGGGTGAATCGTGATGATATGCGTGGCCACCGCACGACGGTCTGCGGAGGTCAACGGCAGACCGTGCGCGGAGTTCACGCGGACGGCAAGCTGCAGCTGGTCGCTCTCGGAGCCGTCGAAGTACCTCGCTGCGATGTCGACCTCGTCGTTGAGGACAGCGGCCTTGACCCGGTGCCAGCCATCAATGACCCGCATGGTTCCGCGGCGGACGATAATGGGCGGCACCGACCGCCCCAGCTTCGCCAGCCGGCGGACGTGCTGCTCATCCTCACCGTTCAGGCGGACGTGTCCGCTGAGTACTAGATCCGCGATCGCCACCATCACAACCGGTCCCAGCGACGGGGCCGGCGCTCCAGCGCATTCTGCTTCCTGCTCCACACTCATCCGCCCCTCAGCAAGTGCGCTGGCACGGCGCCGACACCGGTTCAGGGTGATTCAAGCATGCGAACTCGTCGCACAGCCGACCAAATTCCGACGTTCCCCCACCCCGGGTTGCGCGTAATACCCAGCGCACAGATCCCCGATCTCTCAAACGGTGTCAACTATACCAACTAGCCACACGGATAGCTACCGTTCCCACTATGTGAAGCGCCTGCAGGCGTTACCCAGGTGGACGAGTAACGTAGATCAAGTTCTCCATCTGCTGTGTTCAGCGAGCGCGTCGCGGTGGATCTTCCACCCACAGTGAAACACTTTGACAAGTATCACGTGAACGATTAACATTGCCAGCACTGCCATTCTTATTAATGGATAGATGTGACGGGGGAGCTATCGTGACGGCCGTTGATGCCGGTTCTGGCCTTGCCGCAGAAGAAATCGAGACCTTCTGGAGCGAAGGGCACCTGGTCGTTCGTGGTGTACTCACCAAGACGGAAGCAGAACACTTCGGCGGGCTGATCCGCGACCTGCTACCGCGCGGACTCGACATCCCCGACCACTGGCAGGCCCACGACGGCAGGATCAAGCCGTTCTACACTCCGGGCAACCAGACGTTCGACGGTCCCGACTTCATACCGCTCTACCAGAACGAGCGGCTCTACCAGATCATGTCCCAGCTGCTCGGTTCGCCGAACCTCCTTGTCCGGGACGGCTCGGTGGCGATCACGCTGCGCAACGACGCTGTGCACGAAAGCGAGCTCAGCCAAGCTCTGCACCTCGACCCGGCCGTGCCCGGCTACGTCGATGAGTTCCTCTTCACACCCGAGGAGTTGGAAATCGGCGGTTGTTACTACTTCACGGACGTCGAGCCCGGAGGCGGAGGCATCCATGTGGTGCCGGGCGGCCACCGCGTGGTGGAGGAGCAGTCGCGTGCGGTTCCCCGCGGCAGGCAACGCTACGACCGCTGGCGGAAGTTCGCGCACCTGTTTCCTGAGACCGTCGAAGTGACCGCCGCGGCGGGTGATTTCGTGTTGATGCATCACCTGATGCCGCACGCGGCGTCGCATAACCGGCGGTCGCGCACACGATTGGCGCAGTTCTTCCGTTATGGTCGTGTCGACCAGCCGTACCGTGTCGGTGAGCGCCCTGGGGATGGGCCGGCTGACCGCAGCTTCAATGATCTGCAGCTCGCCGCGATGAGCCCGCTGGGCCGGAAGCTCTTGGGTGTCGAACCGTGGTAGCCGGATAGCGGCACTTCGGACCACACCGAACCCCGGACTTTGGAGAAATCGTGCCATGCGCGCAAAACCTGCTGGAATGCGACGGGCGCTGGCTCAGACAGTGGGAGGCCTGCCGTCCGCGTTCTGGTGGTTGTGGACGACCACACTCGTCAACCGCCTTGGCGGTTTCGTCGCCACCTTCTTGGCGCTCTACCTGACGGTCGGGCGAGGGTATTCCGCCGCCTATGCGGGCCTCGTGGTCACGCTGTACGCGGTCGGCGGCACGGCGGCCAACGTGGTCGGCGGTTTGCTGGCCGACCGGATCGGGCGGCGTCCCGTGCTGATGGCGGCGCAACTGGCGACGGCCGTGTCCACGTTGCTGCTCGGCCTTACCGATGGCAGAGCCGCCATCGCGGTCGTCGCGGTGCTCGTCGGCTTCACCAGCAACGCCTCACGGCCCGCCGTCATGGCGATCATGGCCGACGTCGTGCCCGAACGCGACCGCACAAGAGCGTTCTCGCTGAACTTCTGGGCGGTCAACATCGGGTTCGGTGCCGCCGCCGCGGTCGCCGGCCTCGTCGCCGAAGAAGGCTTCCTCCCCTTGTTCATCGGAGAAGCAGCGGCCACGCTCGTGTGCGCCTTCGTCGTGTACCTGCGGATTCCGGAGACGCGCCCGGCAGCAGACGCGCAGCAGGAGACGGCGGGACAGTCGCCACGTGGCAACGTGGTGTGGCTCGACCGGCCGTTCTTGGCGCTGACCGGGCTCACCGCGCTGGTGTGCCTGACCTACCAGCAGGCCAGCACGACGCTGCCCGTGAGCATGGCTCGTGAAGGTCTGAGCCCGGCGGCATTCGGTCTCGTCATCGGCGTCAACGGGCTCCTGATCGTCGTCCTCCAGATTCCGGTGACCCGGATGGTCGGCATCCACCGCCGTGGGCCTCTGCTGGTCGTCGCGGCGTTGTTGTCGGGGTGGGGTTTCGGCTTGCTGGTCTTCGCCAGCACCATCTGGTTCTACGCGTTCACCGTCGCGGTGTGGACTGTCGGCGAGAGCATCCTCGCGCCGGCTGCCATGGACGTCGCGACCACTCTGGCGCCCGTGGGGGCTCGCGGCCGCTACCTCGGCGTGTATTCGCTGTCCTCCTCCGTGCCGGCACTGCTCGGTCCTGCTACGGGTGGCTGGCTGTTCGATCACGTCGGGGCCGACGCGATCTGGCTGGGTTGCGGGGGGCTCGGCACGGTGGCAGCCATCGGCTACGCGGTTCTGGTGCGCACTCGACGGCTGCGGAGAACCGTGAATTCGGTGATCACCACCATTCCGGCGCACAGCCCCGAGCAGGCCAGCGAACCATGAGCTCCGCCCACGCCGCCGCTTTCCGATGTCGATGCACGCCCTTAGGAGTTCTTGCGATGAGCGACCGGTTCCTCGATGAATCCTTCGTGAGGCCCGGCGACCTCGTGCGTGACCCCGTCCTCCGAGACGCCTTCCCCAAGGCGAGCTGCTCGGGGCACCGGCTTGCCTGGGTGCTGCCGAACTCCAGAAGCTTACTGGTGACCTTCGCACCTATTACGACGTGGCCAGCTCGCTTCCGCACCGCCGGTACGACGGCGACGTCGCCGCGATGGCGCGCGCTGTCGGATTCGGTGACGCCCGTGCCGAGCTGATTTCGGCGAGCGCGGCAGCCGGACGGCGCCGCCCGATCGGCCGCGCGGATCTCTACCACGACGGCAAAGCCTTCCAGCTTCTCGAGATGAACGTGACCAGCGCACTCGGCGGGCTCGAGATCGGCGGCTCGGTGAAGGCGTGCTGCGCTCGGACAGCGTGAGGAAGTGCGTTGAAGCACGAGATCTTCAATTCGCCGATCCGATGCGCGGTCGCCCGCACCCTGCTCTCCGAACACCAGGAAAGCGGAACCTCACCTTCTTGTGGCGGCGCTGGACATAGCCCAGAACGTCCCGCCGACCGGCGGCGCACTACGTGGCCTGGCGCGCCTGGAGAAGAGGGTCGGACGACGTCCAGCGACGACGGCCACGTGCATGATTCATGGCTGCCTTCGCCGGACGTCGTCCTCCACCGCTTCAGTAGCTGAGACCGCGGTGAGAGCTTTCGTCGTAGCCGTGCTCGTGGCCATCGACCAGTTCTTCTTCCAGTTCGGTGCGCCGTGCGGTCGCGGCAGTGTCCGCCTCGGCTTCTTCTTCCTGAGCCTTTTCGGCGGCGAGTCCGGCGAAGAAACTCGCGGCGTAGTCGTCGGCGGCGTCGTGCAGTGACTCCCGGGTCAGCATGTCGTCCGATGCGATGTCCTCGCGGTCAGGTGTGGTCATCAGGCGCCTCCATTGCCGGGTGATGTCCCGCCAGGCGTCGGCGTGAAGGTCGTTGCCGGGCGGTTGGTTGCCGATCGGGGAGGCAGCATCGGTGGTCGTGATGCCGTAGGTTTCACGGTACGCTGCAGCGAGCCCGACGAGGTGATCCCACTGCCGCGCGAGGGCAGCGTCGTCGGGGCGGGCCCCGAGGCGTGCGAGCCACGTCGGTTGCTCCCGTACCGCCTGGTCTCGCAGCTGGTCGATCCGCGCGGTGATCTCCGCGTTCATGGTTGCCAGCCGCTCCAGGGAACCGTGATGGTTAGGCGCGTGCGCGAGATCGGGTTGGGCCTGCCATGACAGGGCGGAGTGGTGCCCGGCACCGGCGTCATGCTGGCGTACGAGCGCGCTGACGAGCGCTACGCCGGACTTGCGGGGATCTGCGTGTCCGGCGCCGGTTGATGTCGCGGCGACCTGGCGGGCGGCGTCGGTGAGCGCGGTGTCTGTGTCGAGTCCGCGGGTGGCGCCGCCGGCGGCGTGGCGCCACACGATGCTCCATTTTTCCTCGGTTACCGTGGCGCCGGGCAGGTGCGCGGCGACGATCTGCTGCCAGCGGGCGATCTGCTCGTCGGTGGCGGGGGCGATCCTGGCGGGCGCATCGTGGGTCCGGACGTGGGCGTTGATCCGTTTGGCGAGGACTGCGGCCGGGTCCTGGGCCCAGCTGAACCCGTGGTCGTCGACCAGGTCGCGGACGATGCGTTCGGCCTGCCACCCGCGGTCCTGCGCGCGGGCCAGCGCCGCCAGCGCGGCAGGTTCGGCACCGGCGTTGACCGCGTCGGGGACGTAGCGTGCCAGCGCATCGAGGTAGCGGTCCTCGTCACCGTCACGGGCCAGCAGCTCGTAGCGGCGAAGGAGCACGTTCAGGGGCTCGAGGACGACACGTTCCTCGACGTGATCGAACTCGGCGAACACCTCGTCCAACTCGGTCCGTCGAGCCGCAGGGCGAGGCTGCGCGGGTACGGCTGAGGCTGGCTCGCGCTCCTGGCCGAAGGACTCCCAGCGCTCGGTGAGGGTGCGCCAAGCGTGTGCCCGCGCCCCGCGGCTGTCAGGCTTGTCGCCCAGCGGCGCCTCACCGTCGATGCGGAACGTCTCGCGGTACGCAGCGACCAAGCCGACCAGGTCATCCCACTCCTCGGCCGCGATCGGATTGCCCGGCCGCGGCCCAAGGCCCGAGACCCATTCCGGCTGGTCGCGAATCACTGCGGCGCGCAGGTGCTTGACACGGTCGGCGATCGCGAGGTTCATCTCGTGCAGGTACTGGGCATGCCCGGGATGGTGATGCACGTGGGCGAAGTCAGGGCGGGCCAGCCACGGAACAGCGCGCACGTGGGCCTCACCGCGGTCACGTCGGCGCTCCAGCTCGGCGGCCAGAGCAGCGTCGGCGTAGCGGTCGTCCGGCATCGGGTCGGGCACCGTTGGGCGGGCGGCGAGCTGATGGGCGACGACGGTCAGCGCGGCGTCGGCGTCGAACCCGAGCGCCAGCGCACCGGCCGCGCGGACCCAGATCTTCTCCCAATCGGGGTCTTCGACGGCGACGTGCGGGGCGATCGCATCGACGACGCTGCGCCAGCGCGTCACGTCGGCCGGCCGGGGCGGCCCGGTCGCCGAGGGTGACTGGCGGCGCCCGAGGTGGGTGGTAATCCGGGCCAGCAGCGCCGCCCCGGGGTTGTCGGCCTCGTCCAGGGACTGGCTCCAGCGCATCACGGCGGCGACGAGCGGGTCGGGCTCCCAACCGAGGTCGTGAGCGTTGCGCAGCGTCTGGATCAGCGCCGGCTCGCTGTCCAGGTCCTGCGTGGAGGGGGCATGGCGGGCGAGGATGGCGCGGTAGCGCTCCTCGTCGCGGTAGGTCGCGGTGTAGTTGTAGCGCAGCACCAGCGTGCACATCGACACCGCCGCGTCCTGCGCCTCCCGCGTCGTCTCGGTTGCAGAGACCTCGGCGCCGGAGTGATTGAGCACTCCGGTGAGTACCGACTCCGGGGACACCGGTTCTGGGGTTTCGCGGTGCTGGTCGATGACGTGGTGGTGGGTGACGACGTAGAGGTAGTTGCCGAGCATGGCGCGGGTGATGCCGGGGTAGAACTGCTCGCGGGTCATCGTCGGCGGGACCAGCAGGTGGGCGTTGCCGGTGCTGGTCATGCCCTGGACTCGGTTGATGGTGGTGGCGTAGGCGAGCTCGACGTGGGCTTGGACGTACCCGGCCGGCAGCGTGATGGAGGCTTTGTGGACGCGGTGCTGGACGGTGATCTTGCCGCTGGCGTGGACAGCGGTGACGGTCCAGACGTCGCCGTTCTTGACGAAGTCTTTTCCCCCGAACAGCGACAGCAGGCGCTGGTTGTGCCGGGTAACAACCCAGTCCCCGACCGCCGCGGTAGTCGCGTCGTGTAATTCCACCTCCCTGCCGCGGTCGACTAGGCCTCGGTTGAGGCGCCGTTCGCGAGCGTCGATGTTCAGGGCGACGGTGTCTTCGTTGGTCGGCACGATCAGCAGCGACTGCACGCCGGCGTCGAGATCGGCCTGCCAGCGCGAGCGGGCGGCGTCGCGCATCGTCTCCAGCGACCCGTCGGACACCCGGCCGGACTCGACGTAGTACTCGAGCCCGTTCGGATTCGCCGCCCGAATCTGCAACGACGCCGCGGCCTGCTCTTCCCGGTCGTCGCCGCGGAACCGCACGATCTCCCGGAACCGGACCGCGCCGACGTCGTGGGCGATCAGGCGGATCGCGCCACCGGCTTCGACCGCGGCCAGCTGCGCGTCGTCCCCGATCAACCGGACTTCGGCGCCGTTGTTGAGCGCGTATGTGACGACCTTGTGCAAGGTGTGGGTGCCGGCCATCGCCGCCTCGTCGACGATTACCAGGTCACCGGCCTCCATCGGGAACGCGCGGTGAGCGAACCGGAACTGTAGCGCGGTGGTCAGCTGGTGCAGCGTGAGCGGCTTCGCGCCGATCGACGCGCCGAGCTCCTGGGCCGCCCGGGCGGAGGGGCCGAAGGCGTAGACGCGGTGTCTCGAGCGCCGCCACGCAGTCGCCAGCACTTTCATCGCCGAGGTCTTCCCCGCCCCGGCCGGCGCCAACGCAAGCTGCAGACGCCGTCCGGACCGGGCGAACTGGCGCACCATCTCCGTCTGGCCGGCGTTCAACCCTTGACCGGCAAGCGCCTTCTCGACAGTGTCGATGCGTAGCCGGTGCCCGCCGCCGCGGCGGGCCCACGCGACCAGATCGCCCTCGGCCGCGAGGGTCGTGGTGGTGGTGTAGCGGGTCGAGCGGTGCTCGACGAAGACCGACTCGCCGTCGCGGCGACGCAACGAGGCCGGCTCGTTGACTGCGGTCGGGCCGACGAGGGCGAGGGTGTCGGACTGGGCGAGGATGGTGTCGACGACGTCGTCGACGAGCTGTTCGCGCTTGTCGACGGGCACCTTCAGGTGCGCGGTCTGGCGGTGTGCTTCGGCGGCGAGGTTCCACCAGGAGAAGTGGCTGTAGTTGTCCGACACCACATCCCGGGTAGCCAGGGCGAGATTGGCAATGTCGAAGGCGTCGGGTTCGGCGCGTGCGCTGAGGAATACGCGGTCGGCGAGGGTGTCCAGGACCTTGGCCGGCACGAGGGTCAACGCGTGTTCACGCCACGCCCTGAGGTGTTCCGGCAGTGTTTTTGGAGGTTGTTTGCCGGGGCGGTTGTCGTACTGGGCGGCGCGGTCGATGGCGAAGATGTCCTTCGGTGTCGGCTCCTTCCCGTGCTTGGCCCGGAACTCGACGATGCGTTTCGCGCGGGCGGCTTCGAACTGGCGGTGGCGTAGGGAGAATAGCTTCACCAGCTCGACCTGGACACCTTGGAGCTGCCACACCGGGCGTTTCATGTCCACGCCTTCGGCGCCCCGCTGCACCCAGGACGCACCGTGTTCGCGGAACAGGTCGCGCAGGCGGTTGTCGAAGTACTCCGACGCAGTGACCGTCGCGGCCAGCACGGTGCGCCCGTCGAGCGCGGTCCACTCGCCGTCGTCGCTGCGCTGCACCTTCGACGAGATCAGCACGTGGAAGTGCAGGTGCGGGTCAGAAGCGCGGGAATCCCAGTGCTCGAACAACGCGGCGGTGATCCCGTTGACATCGACCTGGGCCTCGCCCATGTTCCCGCGGCGGGCGAACGCGACGTTGCGCTCCATGTAGGACACAGTGTCCAGGGCCGCTTGGCGGGTCATGCCGACAATGCCCTTCCGTCCGGCCGGTGATGCCATCGCCCACGCGATGGAGACGGTCTTGTCCGGAGCAAACACGGCCTCGAAGCCGGACACCGCCGACTTGAGATTGCGTTTCTGTTCCGCGAGCCACTTGTTCAGTTCCGTGTCGCTGACGGGACCGCTGCTCTTGTGGGCTTTGCGGTAGGCCTCTAACTGCACGCCGCGGCGCAGCTCGGCGCGCTTGGCCGCGGAGATCGGCGCGCCGATCGGACGGCCGTGCAGCCGGTTGTGGTCCTTGTACGCCTGCGATACCTGGGAGCGCAGGTGATCCAGCGCCGAGTACTGCGGGAACCGCCGCCCCAACCGGGTCGCTTTCAGCGCTTCCTCGGCGGTGGCGCCGCCGGCGATCATCTCGGCTTCGATGGCGTCGGCGTGCGGGTTGCGGCCTTCGCCGAAGAGGGCGTTCATCTGGGCAGCGGTGACTGCGCCGGAGAGTCCGAAGTGCTCTGCTCCGGCGCCGAACCATTGGCCTGCCGGGTAACCACGGGAGAGGTAGTAGTCACTTAACAGCTCGCCGGGTGCGAGCTCACGGCTGCGATCGGCGCACGCTACCGTGTTCGTGAGATACTCATGACCACCAGGGCTCAGCTTCCGCAAGCCCATCATGTCCACATCAGACTACGCCGAAAACCCGGCGGCGCCCACCTGGTTCAGAACGTCTGCAAGGGGACTGTTCCAAGATCGGTGTTTCCGGCCCGACACGCCGGGCTGAGGTCCGGCGGGATGGGCACTGTGAGTGATGACATCGGACCTTGTGAGTCCACGCAAGAGTGAGTCCAAGCCGGCGCGGGAACTGTCGCCGGAGCAGGCCGCCGCGGCGGCGATGGTGGCCGAGGCGAAGGCCCGCGGGCTGGCGCTGACCGGCCCAGACGGGTTGCTGAAGCTGTTCACCAAGAACGTGCTGGAAACCGCCCTGAACGAGGAAATGACCGAGCACCTCGGCCACGAGAAGAACCAGGCTGATCCGGACCGCGAGTCGACGAATGTGCGCAACGGCACCCGCCCGAAAACCGTGGTCTCGGACGCCGCAGGCGAAGTCGGAATCAACGTGCCACGGGATCGGGAGAGCACGTTCGAGCCGCAGATCGTGAAGAAGCGGCAGCGCCGGCTCGCCGAAGTGGATGAGATCGTGCTGTCGTTGTATGCGAAGGGAATGACGACCGGGGATATCTCGGCGCATTTCGCCGAGATCTACGGGTCCTCGGTCAGCAAGGAAACGATCTCGCGGATCACCGACAAGGTCGTCGCGGAAATGAACGACTGGACCAACCGTCCTCTCGATGCGGTGTACGTGGCGGTGTTCATCGACGCTATCCACGTTAAGGTCCGTGACGGGCAGGTCGCCAACCGGCCCGTCTACGCCGCCATCGGCGTGACCGTGGACGGTCACAAGGACGTCCTGGGCCTGTGGATGGGCACCGGTGGTGAGGGCGCGAAGTTCTGGATGAGTGTGCTGATCGACCTGAAGAACCGCGGGGTCCGGGACGTGTTCTTCCTCGTCTGCGACGGACTCAAGGGCCTGCCTGAGGTCGTGGCGAACGTGTGGCCGCGAACTATTGTTCAGACTTGTATTGTTCACTTGATTCGCAACACCTTCCGGCTGGTGTCCCGCCGGGACTGGGAGGCGGTGAAACGCGATATCAAACCCATCTACACTGCACCGAACCTGGACGCCGCCGTGGCCGCTCTCGACGAATTTGAGGAGAAATGGGGCGCGAAGCACGCGGCGGTGATTCGTTTGTGGCGCAACGCCTGGAATGAGTTTACGCCGTTCCTCGCCTACGACGTCGAGATCCGGACGATGATCTGCTCCACGAACGCGATCGAGTCGCTGAACGCCCGTTACCGGCGGGCGATTCGCGCGCGGGGGCATTTCCCGACCGAGCAGGCTGCGATGAAGTGCCTGTATCTTGTGACCCGCAGCCTGGATCCGACCGGGACAGGTCGCGCCCGATGGACGATGCGTTGGAAGCCCGTGATCAACGCGTTCGCCATCACGTTCGGTGACCGCTGGCCGGGAGCCGAAACCTACTGATCAACAACGCCGGAAACACCGATCACGGGATAGACCCTCTGCAAGACGTGCTGTGTGCGGGTTGGGGCAGGCAGGGGTGAGGTGGTGGCGGTGGCGTGGTCGGCGGGGTGAGTGGGTGGCGGGGTGGTGTGGGGCTGGGGTGTGGTGGTGGGCGGGGTGCGGTAGGCGGGGTGGGGTTGGTAGGGCGTGGGGGTGGTGACCGATTTTCGGGTCGAGCGCCGGCGCCTGCATTAAGGCGCCCCTGGCGCCGTCTGCCGGCGCCGGCGCGGTCTCCGCGCTGTGCCGACACAGCACGGCGGCCGCCGATCCGGGGATCGGCGGCCGCTGTCGTGTGCGGATGGTCGTCAGGGCTGGCCGTGCTGCGTGAGGTGGTCTAGTTCGCGGCGGATGGCGGCGGCAGGCACGACGTCGGCCGTGTCGCCCTTCGCGGTCGTGAGGGGCCGGGCGTCGCGGGCGAGTAGTGCGCGCAGGAACGCGGCGACGGCGGCGGGTTCATGGGTCGGTATCAGGTCGGCGGCGGCTAGCTCGCGGTCGATGTCGGCGAGGATGTCGTGAAAGGTGCGCACGGTGGCGGCTCCTGGTTCGAGGTGGGGCGGGGGCACCCGGTCGGGTGCCCCCGCGTGTGGCGGGTGGTCAGGCGACGGCGGCGAGTTCGCGCGACGGCGCGAACGTGCGCAGCGGCGGCATGTCGCGGTCCCGGCACATCTCGCACCGGCTGTCCGTGCCGTGGGTGCGCTGCTCGGTGGGGGTGCGTTCGAGGTTGCACGCCGTGCACAGTCCGCCCGGCGCGACCGGGAGCAAGGCAAGCCGGTCGTAATCCTCGTCGGAGAGGGCGTAGCCGGTCAGGTCGGTGGTGGCGTCGCTGCTGTCGTCGAGGTCGGCGTGACGCTGCCGCTCTTGCTCGTAGAGGTCCACCGCGCGCTCGTCCTTGCGGACGAAACCGGCGGTCGGGATCGCCTGCTGAATCTGCCGCCACTGCTCGTCATACTGGGCTTCCACCTCCCCGACGACGTAACGGCTCTCCGCCTGCTTCTCGATCGGCTCGCGTCCGGCCTTCGCCGTGCTCGTGGCCTTGGTCTTCGGCTTCTCCTCGGCGGCGGGCGTGGTCACCGGCGCGGTGCCCTCAGCCGCTGCGGCTGGCTCGGCCGGTTCTCCGGTGGCGGTGTGCTCCCCGGGCACGGGGCGCTGCGCGGACTCGGCTTCCCGGCGGCAGGCATCGGAGCAGTACCGCATCTCGGGGAGCCCGGCGAGGTTGCCGTCACAGTTGCCGCACCGGTGCACGTCGGCGGACTCGGCTTCGGTGGTCTGCTGCCGGGCGGCGGCGCGGGCGCGCGCGTGGGCGGCGCGGGCCTTGCTGGCGTATACGCACGCCAGGACGAGCGTGCGCAGGTCATCGGCGAGGCCGGGCCACAACTGGTGTGCGGTCTGGATGGCTTCGACGATGGCGGGGTGGGTGGCGCTGGGGTTCTTGAGCAGCGTGGCGCACGTGGTGAATGCGTGCTGCTGGCTGCCGCCGGTGGCGGCGTTGAGCCACCGCAACCCGTTGAGCGCGTCGGCGATACGCGGCGGAGTCTCGCGCAGCATCACCGTCACGTCGTTGACCTCGGTCACGGCGACGGCCCGGCGGCTCTCGCTGCTGTAAACGCACAGGTTGATCAACTCGCGCTCGGTCTCACCGTAGCTGTCCCACTCGGCGTGGGCGGTGCGCACGGCGGCGAGGACGTCGCCACTGAGCGCGGCGTCGGTGTTGAGCAGGGTGGCGCACGCGGCGAGGACCGCGGGCGGGTTTTCCCCGCTGTCGGTGAAGACGGCCCGTAGCTCGGTGAGGGCGGTCCGGACGCGCGGCGGCTGCGCCTGCAACGCCTGCACGGCGCGGGTGATGCTGGGGAGATGCTTACGGTGAATGGTCGCAACCATGAGAGTTGGTCCTTACGTGTTGAATGAGTTCGGCTCTCGGGTTTGCCGTCCCGATTACCTTGCGATGTCAATATTACCGTCTGACTGCGGTCTATTCCACTCAAAATAGGGTTCTAATGTGACTATTTCGGGAGATTCGAGGCGACTAGTTGATGTGCCTTGTTTGATTTCCTATCCGGGTCGCCTTCGGGTGGTCACGCGCGTGCTGACGGCGCTTGAATGGCGCTGTGGCGCTGCTGGTCGGCGCAGTAAGGTTGACCACGTGCTGAGTGGGTGGTGGGTGGCCCCGAAGCAACCAGGGCAGGCCCCCGGCCTGCCCTTAATGCCTGACCTAGGGAGTAGGGGCCCCGAATGCAAGGGTGGGGCCTCGAAATATTTTTGGCCACGCTTTTCGGTCAAAAATATTTTGGGGTGCCCTTGCATTTGGGGGGACGACCGATACAATTTTGGGGCCACCCACCACCCGCGGACGCAACCGATCCATCTCACGGGTCCGTCCCTGGCGGTGCTCTGGACCTAGGCGGCTGACCAGCGGAAACGGCTTCCCCTGTGGCCAGCCACGGGTGCGACGGCCTGCGGGTATGCTCGTCGTAGCGTTCCGCGGGCCTACGTGTCCCTGAGTCGGAGCGTCAGCGGGCCGCCGCGAGTTTTGCCGCTCGCCACTGCGGTGGCGTGGCCCTTCGGGGCTGCTGCGGCGGTACCGCGCCCATCTTCTGCGACGGACAGACCGGTGTTCACAGCTGCGCGGCGCCTGGACCCGCATCCGGTGGGGTGGTCGTGGAGGCGGCCCTACGGAGTGAACGGGACCGGTTCATAGGCGCCGTCGGCGAGTAGCCCGGCCGAGGCGAGCTGCTGGCACAGCTTCTCTGCGTGCTCGGTCATGTCCTCGCCGGTGTCTTCGCCGACCGACTCGACGATGAATGCTCGTACGACGGCTGTGGGCGTCGTGGCTACGGCGGAAACCCTGGGGCCTGCCGTGGCGGCGAGGAGGCCGTGGGCGGCGAGCCGCCCGGCGAGCAGCTGCGCTTGGCTGGTCATCTCGTCGCCGTGGTCGGCGCCGACGCTGGCGACGATGAAATCACGGATGATGCGGCTGGCCCGCGCCATCGCGAGCTCCACCGGTGGATCGGGCGTGACGTCGCTGGACGCCGTGGCGTTGTCGAGGTAAGTGCGGCTGTCACGACAAGATGCGATGCTGGGGTCGTCTGGGTGCACGCCGTTGGCGATGGCCATCTCGCGGTAGTTGTCGTAGAGGGCCCGGTCGCAGGAGACGGCGGTGGTGACGTCGGGCCCGTGGACGCGGACCGACAGGTTGTGGGCGGCGCCGCGCAGGAGGAACCCGGCGTAGGTCTTGGGCTGCTCGGGGGTGCTGGCGTGGCAGCCGAACTTGTGGGTGGCCAGGTCGTAGGTGGTGCGTGCGGAGTGGCGGAACACCTCGGGCGGGAACGCGCCGACGGGGGAGTCGCGCAACCAGGGGCAGCGGGCGCATGGGCTGGCTTGGTAGGCGCCGGCGGGTGCGGCGGCGGTGATGACGCCCCAGCCGTCGGCTCCGTCGTGGACGGCGAGGACTTCGGCGCCGGTCGGCGTGGCGTCGTCGGTCGGGTCAGGCACGGTCGGCGCTCCCTTGCTGGTGTGCGAGCTACAGGGTAATGGAGTCGATACAGCGGCCGGTGGTGCTGTCACCGCGTGACGCGCGGAGGCGTTTGCCCGGCGTGCCGGCGGGCTCGTTCGTCGAGCAGTTCCTCGAGGCTGGGGTGCAGGGGCGGCCAGTCGGCTGACGAGTGACGGGTGACGGGTGACAGCCTCAGGCGGGAGTTTGCCGGCGAGCATCGCCATCCGGATTGCGAGGTGATGGCGGCCGACGACGGCCAGCCAGCCGGCGCACAGTCGCATCGGGTGCGCGGTGTCGGGCTGGTCGAGGTGACAGGACATGGCGGGAGCGCTGGTGCAGGCTTCGGCGCCGGTCGAGCCGTTGGCGTTGGCGTTGGCGAGTTTGGCCATGTCGGCCTCGCTGAAGGCCGTGAGGTCGGCGTCGCGGCGCCAGGGCATTGGCGGCACGGCTGCGTCCGGTGTGGTTCGGCGGTCACGGCGGCGTCCTGTCTGTTGCGACGGCGGTCACGCCGCACCGGGTGGGGCGTGACCGGGATTGACGATAGCGGGCCCGGCTCGGCGCGACGGCGATGTGCGAGTCGCGCGACGGGTAGCCTCGGGTGACGCCCTCCCCTGTGCGGAAGGTGCTTCATGGTTGAACGTCAAAGTAAGACGACGAGGCGGAAACGTCGGTCGTCGGCGACACTGGCGCGGCTGGAGGCGTCGCGGCGCCGCCGCGTCGAACAGCTGGAGCGTGAGCGGGAGAACGAACGGCGCGTTGATGCGGCGCTGGGACCGTTCGCGGAGGCAGTGACGGCGATCGAGGCGGTGGAGCGCCGGCTTGAGGACCGGATCGGTGCGCTGGGCGCGCAGCTCGATCGGAAGCTGGCCGAGCTGGATCGGCAGCGCGCCGCGAAGGTCGCCGAGTTCGAGCGGTCGGCTGAGCAGGTCCGCGCGGATGCGGAGATGGAGATCGGCGAGTGGCGTTCGGTGATGGCGACCGCGGTGGCCGAGATTCGTGCGGCGGATGTCGGCGCGGCGGAGACGGCGGTGTTGCTGGGGATCTCGGCGAAGGCGGTGACCGCGTTATCGCGTAGTGCGGCGGCAGTGTCGGAGGTCGGCGGCCAGCGGAGTGACGCGGACTCCGTGCGCGCGGAAACTGTGGACGCGGCGACCTCGGGTGATGAGCGGGCTATGGAGGCACCTGTGGATGAGCAGGTCGCGCCGTCCGAACGAGATTCAGGGGTGGATGTTCCGGCTGACTGATTCGGTCGGAGCCGCTGGGCACGAGAAGAGAGGCACCCGCACCGTCAGATGCCAGCGCCCTTCGTGTGGTGCCGGTAGGTCAGCGCGTCGCGGTCGGCTGGTCGGCCTGCTGCTGGGCGAGACGCCGGGCTCGGCGGGCTAAGGTGGCGCGCTTGCGGCGCTGGTAGTGGACGATCATCGCGGCGATGCCGCAGCAGAATGCGATTCCGAAGGCCCACTGGCTGGCGGTGCCGCTTTCGGTTGCGCCGGGGAAGTGCCCGATGAAGAGGTAGCCGGGAAGGGTGAGGGCGCCGAGGATAGCGCCGTGGCGGTAGCGGTGGGCGAGTTTCGGCGTGATGCGGTTGCGGCTGAGGTAGGCGACGACGCAGCCGAGGAGCGCGCCGAAGAGCAGGGCGCCGGGGAGGGCGAGCAGGCCGGCGGGGTCGGTGAAGGGTGTGACGAGGAGTCCGATGTAGCCGAAGGGCTGGATGCCGAGGTAGAGGCCGGTGCCTCCGGCGAGGACGAGCCCGGGGATCGTGACGCCGTAACGAATGCTCATGTTCCGAGCGTAAAGCGATTCTCCTACCCCAAAGGGTGATTTCCGGGCCAGGGCGCGGAGTAGCCGCTCGGGCGCGACATGGCTGTTCGTCGGCGCATCGGATCGGGTGGACGGCGTGGTGTTGGGGGCGGCGGGCATGGTGGCCTCCGGGGTGCGGTGGTGTGGCATGAGAGAAGGCCGGGGCCAGCCGTCAGACTGGCCCCGGCCCTTGGGGTGGTGCCCGGCCGGAGGGGAAGGTCCGGCCGGACACCGGGTCTCATCAGAAGGGCGGCTCGTCGCTGAACCCGCCGCCCGGGGTCGCGCCGACCAGGTCGCGCCCGGCGTCGGCGCTCCACGGGTCGTCGGCCGGGGCCGCGCCGGCGCGGGTGCTGGAGCCGCGGTCCGAGTTGGCGTTCGCGGTAGAGTTCTTCGCGTTCTTGGTCACCGTGGTGGTGGCGTAGCGCAGCGACGGGCCGATCTCGTCGACGGTCAGCTCCAGCACGGTGCGCTTCTCGCCTTCCTGGGTCTCGAACGAGCGCTGCTTGAGGCGGCCCTGGACGACGACGCGGGCGCCGCGGGTCAGGGACTCGGCGACGTTTTCGGCGGCCTGCTGCCAGATGGTGCAGCGCAGGAACAGTGCCTCGCCGTCCTCCCATTCGCTGGTCGCGCGGTTGAAGGCGCGTGGGGTGGAGGCGACGGTGAAGTTCGCGACCGGGGTCCCGGCCTCGGTGAAGCGGAGTTCGGGGTCGGCGGTGAGGTTGCCGATGATGGTGATGGTGGTGTCGCCGGCCATGGTGTGTCTCCCTGGTGTTCGTTGGGGTGTGGAACGCGGCGCAGCCTCAGCACGCGGCGGCCGGGGGTCGCCGGCAGGCGACGTCCCCGGCCCGGCTCATCCGCCCGCGCGTGAACCAGCCCCCGCCCGACCGGCGTCGGAGCTCGGCAGGGTGAGGGGGCTGGTTCACCCGGGCGGATCGGGCCGGGCTTCGGGGACGCACCGCCCCCCGGCCGGGGTGTGCTTACCTTCGGGCGATCCACGACCCGGCGAGCCGGGCGAGGCCACCGCCGGTGACACCCTCTCGCCGCGGGCACCTCTCAGGACGATCCCAAGACGCGCGCCGAGCGTTCGGTATGCGGGCTTGTGCCTTCTCGCCGAGCAGCTCGGCGACCGGTGCGAACGGTCTGGCGGTGCGACCGTTACGCCTGGTCGACTGCGGGCTCGCTGAGCAGCGTGCGGCGGGCATCGACGCTGATGTTCTGGATGAGGTCGTCGAGCTTTGAGGGCGGGACAGCGTGGCCGAGCAGTCGTGACAGCAGACCCGTCAGGGGCTGTTCGGGGTCGGCGTTCTCGAGCGCGATCCGCGCGCCGGTTCCGTCGCCACGCACGTAGGCGTGCACCGCGGCGACGGTGGCCAGCTGGCCGGCGGTGGGGTCACAGGTGTGACGCCACAGGTGCAGGACCAGGTTCTCGGCCGCCAGGCGCGCGGTGTCGTCGGGGACGGCGAGCAGGGCGTCCCGGAACGGCGGCGTGGCGAAGGTCGCGGCGAGATCGACGATGGCTGCTTCATCGGCGGGCAGCTCGCCGTGGCCGGCGGCGCGGATCGCGGCGTCGGCCCGGGCCAGACGGACGCGTGCGGCGACGAGCCGGTGCTGGTCGATGACGGCGAGTTCGACGGCGTCGGTGACGCGGGGCTGGAGACGTTCGCGAACGTGTTCGGGCGCTGGGGTGAAACGCGCCGCGAGTTCGTCGCGGGAGGCGGCGATAGTCCGTCCCGCGGCGACAGCGGCGACCGCGGCTGGGGTGGTCGCGGAGTCGGGCAGGACACCGGTGCGGTCGGCGTCGAGGTAGGAGCGCCACCGCGCGCCTTCCGCGATAGCTGGCACGTGGACGACGTCGACGTCGATGAATCCATGCTCGGCCAGCCGAGCGACGACGGTGTCGACCTCGGCGCGCAGCGGCAGCGAGTCGTCGGTCGCGGCGTTGTCGTCGACGGTGCGGACGAGGATGCCCGTGACGCAGAGGACGGGCAAGTCGCCGCACAGCCGGTTGAACTGCTTGACGGCGTCGCCGGGGTCGTGGGTGATGTGGGCGAGGTCGATTCGCGCGATCGGGCCGGTGGAAACCTTTCCCTGCTCGTGGGTGAGCGCGGAGAGCAGCACGAGGGAGTCGTGAGGCACGAACCCAAGCAGCGCCGGGATGCTGGCGACGACGGAGGTGATGCTGGCGCGGGTGAGGGACATCGGTCTACGTCCTTTCGATGACGAGCGAAGTGGGACCGTCGGCGGGACCGGTTTGGTGATCACAGGCCGAGTTCGGCGCGCAGGGTGTGCGCGGCGGTGTGGGCGATCCACGGCGGTGAGGGCCGTCGGACGTCGTGGCCGGAGGCGGGGATGAATCCGTTGACCGCGATGCTCCAGAAGTCCGGCCAGGGTTCGGTGTCGGTGCGTTCGCTGCGGTAGATGACGCGCACGTCGTGCCCGTCGGCGCGGCGGGCGTGCGCGGTGATCCGGATCGCGACGCGCATGTGGTTGCGGCGCTGTACGGGCTCGTCGTAGAGCAGCGAGACCGGCGTCGCGGGCAGTGCGCGGCACAGCTCGACGAGGACGCCGCGCGCGAGGTTCCAGGCGCCGTAGCCGTCGAGGCTGCCGCGGTGGGGGATGTTGCAGGTGACTGACTCGGGCAGAAGGTAGGAGCGGCTCCAGTCGTGGGCGGTGAGCCACAACCGGTTTTCAGGCATGGTCGGCCACCGCGGTGTTCGCCTCGGCGAGCGCGCGGGTCAGGCACTTGTCGGTGAAGCGGCGCCTCTGGTCCTGCAGTTGTTCGGGCCAGGTGTGTGCCTCGGGTTCGAGAATGTTCCAGGCGGCGGTGAGCGCGGCGTCGGTGCAGAGCCCGTCGGGATCGAGGTAGGGGTAGACGGCTTCGACGACCCGGCAGGCTTCCACGACGCCGGCGGGGAAGCAGGTGTTCCAGACTGCGGTGATGAAAGCGGTCTTGTGCCGCCGGGTGCGGGCGAGGTCGTCGAGCGAGGTTCGGGGTTCCGGAGGGAGCCGGCGGCCGCCGAGTTCGGTCTCGATCAGCCGGCACGCCCGGGCGTAGGCGGATTCGGTGTCGTCGTGCGGTGCGCTGTGGACAGTGGTTGCGGTCATGGCGTGCCTTCGGGTCGGGTGCGGGTGAACCCGGCCTTTCGGAGCACGCCCGTGGTCCTCGGGCGCCTACCTACTTGCGCTATGTTGAGGGAGAAGCTGGCGCCCGAGGGCTCGGGTGTGCTGTGCTGGCGGCGGTCGTCTGCACCGGCCGGAGTGCCTGATCGCGGGCTACGGTCAGCCGTCGGACGGCGGGGAGGTGAGGTCCCCCTCGTCTTTCAGCGCCTGCTGGGTTCGGCGGACGAAGTCGAGCAGTTCGGCCCGGGTGCCCTCGACGGTGATCACCGTGTCGTTGCGGTGATCGGTCAGGACGAGGGCGAAGTCGCCGTCGGCGAGCAGTTGGAGGCCGGCCTCGTCGCCCGGGCGTGCCAGCGTGACGTCGCATCCTGCGGGCATACCGGCGTAGTCGCTACTCATCGCGGGTCTCCTCGGGCTCTGTGGTGTCGGCGGGTGTTGTGGGCGTAGCCGTGAGCGTCCGGTGCTGGGCGCGGATGTTCCGGAGCGTCTGCGGATCGGGCGTGGGATAGGTGTTTTCGGTCAGGTAACGGATCACGGTGTCGTTGTCGGCCGGATCGTCGGTCGCCAAGACGACCAGCGCGGCGTGCGCGGTGTCGTCGAGGTGTTCGGTGGTGGCGTCGTGTTCGTGCCACAGCCAGGTCGGGAAGGCGTACCGGTTGTCAGCGTCGGGCCGGAGGCGCTCGAGGGCGGGTCCGCTTGTCGGATCGGTGTTGTCGTGGAGTGCGTCGTCGTCGGTGACGATCAGGTCGTCGCCGTCCCAGCGGAAGCGCAGATGGTCTGAGGTGGCTTCGACGGTGATGGCGATCCACTCGGTGACGACACGACGAAACCGCGGTGTCACGGTGTAGTAGCGGCGGCCGTCTTCATCGTCGGCCGCGAACGTCGGCTCGCCCAGCTGAGCGGGGAAGTAGGGCTGGTCGTCGCCGCATACCAGTCCTTCGTCGACGCGGAGTACGTCGGCGGGGAGGCCGTGCGGCGGGGTGTTGTCGGGCATCGGGTCACCTGCCTGAGTCTGAACTGGACGGTCGGGGATCGGTGTCGCGGGCGTCAGGTGCAGTCCAGACCGCATCGGCGGCACAGCAGCGCGACACCCTTAGGCGCGGCGCGGTCGTCAGGGTCGAGCTGGGGGGTGCCGGTGGCGTCGAACCAGAGCCCGGTGGAGTGCTGGTCGTCGCAGTCCTCCGGGCGCCCGATCGGCCAGGGCCGGTTCGGCACGTCGATGACGGTGCGGCCCGGGTGGATGTACTCGCGGGCCGTCTCGTCGCGTCCGTGCCAGCGGACCGGTTCGCCGCGGCGGCGCAGGACACCAAGTCCGCCGTCGGCTGTAGCGTCCGCGGGCCGGCAAGAAGAAGCGGGCCCGGCGGCGCGGCCGAGAACGCCGGGCAGAGAGGTCGCGGACATCGGGACTTCCTCTCAGTGGGCGCAGAAGGTGTGGTGGATGGCGCGGACGAGCGCGAACCGGGAACGGCACCGCCGGCAGGAGGCCGCGGCGAGGTAGCGCAGTTCTGGCGGTACGGGAGCTGCACCGGGCGACCGCGTTGGTGGGGTTGTGCTGTCGTAGCGTGGGTTCCACGGTGTGCGGTGGGTGTTGCGCTGGGCGTTGTCCCAGCGGATGGTGGTCGACCAGTCCGGTTCGGTCAGGTCGCCGTCGCGGAAGCGGATGGTGACGGTTTCGACGAGGTACCGGCCATGCCAGTACCCGTCCCAATAGGTGCCGCCGACGTGGCGCGGGCCGATCGCGTCGAAGACTTCGCGCATTCGCTCGCGGTGACGCCACAGACGGGTCTGCGCAGCGTCGAAGGCGCGTAGCTCGTGCGGCGGCGGTGCCCAGAGACAGTCGCAGCGCTGCGGGTACCACGGTTCGGGCTCGTCGCCATCCGACGGCTCGATGGGGTCGTCGCGATCGCTGACCAGGAATTCGCCGGTGCCGCCGCAGTCGCGGCAGCTGGCGAGAGCCCACAGGCCGCGCAGGTGGGTTTGGCGGTATCCCTCAGGAACGTGGATCGTCGGCTCCGTCATCTGCACCTCCGTGAACGGTCGGTTACCGGCGGGCGGGGCCGCCGGTGGTGAACGGGCCTCGCGTGCACGGCGCGGCCCGGGCCGAGGACCGCCAGAGGGGAGGTCGGGCTCCGTGGCGAGGTCCGGGCCGCGCCGTGCTTTTCTGGTGACCGGGACGCCGCGCGGCGTCCCGGCGAGGTCGGCGCCTGGCTACTTCTCGTGCGGGGCGTCCAGGATCGGCACGAAGTGGGCGCAGACCACCGGTTGCCGTTGCCGCGCCTGGGAAATCACGATGCCGATGGCGTCGCGCAGGCAGGTGCGGACGGCGTGGTGGCTGGGACGGCGCGCCGGGTGGTGATGGACGACGACCGGGTCGAGAGGCCGCTGGCGCTCGTGGTGCTCGCCGGGCTGGTCGCGTTCTTCGACGCTGGACAGCGTTGCGGTGAAGCCGATGTCGGCCTGGAAGGCGATGTGCAGGCGCGCCCAGGGTAGCCAGCCGTGGGAGGCTGGGCGGCCGAGGTTCCAGTACGCGGTGGCGGTGTGGCCTTCCCGGCGGATGACAGGGTGGGGATGCGGTGCGATGGCCGAGACGATGACCGGGTCGGCTGGCGCGGCGGGTTCGCCGTCGCGCGGGCGGACGTCGGTTTTGTGGATGGTGAACCCGGAGCCGGGACGCTGTCCGGCGATGGCCACGCACATGCCCTGGTCTTGCACGACCGTGCCCGGCTGCTGCTCGCCGTCCCAGGTGAATGTGACGCGGTCGCCTTCGGTGTAGCGGTGCTGAAGCATCGGCAGCCATCCCGCCGGGATCAGGTGGGCGGGGATGAGAGCCTTTTCCAGGTCGGTGCTGTCCGGTTGCCGCTGCCAGAGCCATACCAGCTCCTGTGTGCCGGGCGTGGCGGCGGGATCCGATGACGTGGTTTCGGGCATGGCAAAGCTCCTTCTCAGCGGATGGCGAGTCGCGGTCGCGGTGCCGGGCGGTCGGTGAGGATGCGGGGGTGTTCGCGGCCGGCGGCGATGCCGTCGCGGATCGTGGTGGCCAGTTCGCGGGCGTCGAAATCGGCGACGCCGAGGTGCCGGCGGGCGGCGTCGGTGAGGTGGTGGGTGATCGCAGCGGCGCTGATCCAGCCGTTGCCGTGCAGTTCGCCGAGGGCCGCTGCGGCGGCGTAGACGGTGATATGGCGATGGCCTTCGATGGCGGTGGCGACGTTGCGGCACTCCGCGGCGACGGCGGCCTGGACGTAGGCGCTCACCCGGCGGCTGGTCGCCGGCAGCGGTGGCGGCGGATACGCAGCCGGCGGCGGCGCCGGTGGCGGGGTGAGGGCGCAGACGAGCCAGCCGGGCAGGACCGCGACCGGGAGGTCCCAGGTGACGGCGTAGGGCACCGGCACGCCGTGGACGACGGCGAGGGAGCCTGGTGCGGCGATGAGCGAGCCGGGGCCGCGGGTGTCGACGTGCCAGCCGAGCCCGCGCCCGCGGGCGCCGACGGTGCTGCGCAGCCGCGACCCGGCCGGCCGGGAGAAGAACCGGTGTTCGCCGCCGCGCGGGGTCGCGACGGTGAACGTGTCCACCGGGTCGGGTTCGCCGACCTGGTGGGCGAGCAGGGTGAGGACGTCGCGGCCGTGGGTGACGCCAAGGCGGGCCCAGGGGAGGGGGATGGGTCCGTGGGCGGCGTCGAGGTCGAGCACGAGCAGCCCCGCTGGGCCGCAGGCGACGCCGATGTTGTGGCTCGGGTGGCGGCGCCACCAGCGGCGGATGCGGTCGGGATCGCAGGTGGCGCGCTGCTGCCAGTCGGGAATGGCGGGGCGCTTGCTGCGCGGGGCGAGCGGGAACACCGGCCACCCGCGCCTGGCGGCGCTTAACGCGGCGGCCAGCAGGCTGCCGGTGGCGGGGATAACGGCCGACGTCGGCGCTGTCGTGGTGATCATGGCACCAGCTCGGCCGCGACCGGGGCCGGGACGGGATCGATGACCATGGCGGCGGCATTGTCGGTGCCGCCGAAGTACCGCGCGGCGAGTGTCAGCCGGTTCGCGCACGCGCCCGGGTGACTGAACGTGCGGCACGCGCGGACAAGGGAGGCGTGGGGCACGTACTGGTGGACGCCGTCGCTGGTCAGCAGCAACCGGCGGCGCGGGCCGGTGGTGGTGACGTGGCCGATGTCGGCGGGGGTGGCGGTGGCGACGGAGCTGGTGACGACGTGGTCCTGCGCGGCGGCCATGTCCTCGAGGACCTGTGGCCGGTCGCGGTAGCGCTCGGCGAGGGTGTCGCGCAGCTGCTGGCCGTAGGTGTGGTCGACCGTCAGCTGGGTGAGGACGTCGGTGTCGGGATCGTATTCGTAGGCCCGGCAGTCCCCGACCCACGCGATGTCCCAGCCATCGCCGTGCGCGGGCGGGAGTGGGGTGGCGACGACCATGACGGTGTCGGCGGTGAGGTCGCCGGCGAGGAGGCCGGTAGCGGCGAGCAGGCCGGCGATCGCGCCGCGGTCGGAGGCGACGCAGCTGGCGAGCGCCGCTGTGCTGCCGGCGGCGTAGGCGGCTGCGGGGGTGTCGCCGATGCCGTCGGCCAAGGCCCAGCCGTGGCGGGTTCCGGTGATGGACATGTGGGTGCCGGTGGCGTCGGCCTGGTGGACGCGCTCGCCGATGCGTCGCGCCGTGCCGGGCAGGTAGCTGGGGTGCTCGGCGGCGTAGCGGCGGTGGTGGCGGGCCAGGACACGGGCGTCGCGGTGGGATTCGGCGGTCTCCGCCCAACCGCAGCGGCAGGTGGCGTGGGTCCAGGCTGGGCCGGGCGTCAGCGGGGCATACGGCCAGACGGGGTGGTGCCCGGCGGCGTAGGTGCTGGTGCGGTGGATGGTGTCGAAGACCGGCGGAAGGTGCGGATGCATCGAAGGGACTCCGTTCACGCGCGGGGCTCGCCGCGAGCCCGGCGGGAGGCGAGGACGACGGGACGGGCAGGAGGCCCCGGGCGGGCCCGGCAGCGCGGTGCGCGGGCCCGCCCAGGGCGAGGAACCGAGTGCGGCCGACGGTCCGGGCTAGATCGCGGCGCCGATCAGTTCCGCCTCGGCCGCGGTGTCCTGCTCGACCGCCTCCGGATCGGTGCCGTCGGCGGCGTCGCCATCGGCGTGGTCGGTCTGCGCGCCGGTCTGTTCGTCCGCGCCCGCGTCGTCGACGTCGTCGACCACGGCGGTGGGGTTATCGATCTCGGCCCCGCCGGACTCATCACCCTCGGCGGTCGTGCCGCCGTCGATCGTCGGGTCGGCGGCGAGGTCGCCGAGCTGCGCGGCGATGACCTCTTGCTCGGTTTCCGGGTCGATCACCTTCCGCTCGACGTCGGAGGCGGGGTATCCCCAGCCGATGATCGCGGCCATGTACGCCTGCGCGGAGTCCCACGGGCTGCGCCAGCTGTTGCGGGAGAGATCCGCCTCGATCGCGCAGAGGGTGAGGAACAGGTCATAGAGGGTGGCCTTCCCCGCCGTGGGGGCCTTGGCGACCTTGCTGGTCAGGTCGGCGAGCGTGGCCCCGTCCGGCAGGTAGAGCAGCGTCATGGCCAGTGGGTGGTTGCGCTCGAACGCGCGCCGCAGCGCGTAGCCGCCGTGGGCCTTCTGCAGGGCGAGGAACAGCTGTGCGCCCTGCGGCGCGGTCTTGCGCTGCAGCAGCCCGACGAGCCATTTCCGGCGCGGCGCTGCGGAGGCGTCCCAGTCCTTGTTGTTCTGGATCACCCACTTGCGGATGATCCGCGCCTTCTGACGCTCCAGCTCGGCGGCGGCGTGGGCGGCGCGCGCGACCGCGACCTCATCGGCCTGCTCGTCCTCGGACGATTCGTCGTCGACGGACGTGCCGGTACTGGTGGGGACGGGGGTGAAGTCTGCGCGGCCGGCCGGGGCGTAGCTGAGGGCGTGACCGTGGGCGAGGAAGTCGGCGCAGCCGTAGACGGCCACCGGGATCTGGTTGCCCTGCTCGTCGTGGTGGTCGGTCTCGATCCAGGCGCCGTGTCCCGGGCAGGACGCGTGGTCCTCGGCGCTCAGCTCGGTGCGGGGTTCGTCCTCGGGGGTGGGGCGCAGCCGGTCCAGCGAGCGCGCGTCCCCGTCGTCGGGCAGGGTCTGGTCGAAGATCGTGACGCCCGCGGCGGTCAGTTCCTCGGTGAGGTCCTCGGTCAGGGCCGCGAGCCGCTGCTTGTCCGCGCGTTCGGTGCGCTTGCGCTCGGCGAGCTGGGCGAAGTTGTTCGGCGCCGTACGCGCGGTGAGGATGAGTTCCTTGGCCGTGTCGGTGTCGCCGGCTTCGTCGAATTCGGCGATGACCGCGGCCTGCAGCAGATCGAGGTCGTAGCGTTCGCTGGCCTTGAGCGCCAGCTCGCTCTGCCCGGCCCGCAGGACGTTCTCGACGTAGGTTTTGCCCTGCCTGCCCAGCGCGAGCTTGCGGGCGATCCCGGCGGGCTTGAGGTTGAACGCGGCGAGCTGCTGCAGCGCGCGGGCGGTGTCGGCCAGAGTCAGGGACCGGCGCAGAGCGGGGTCGTTCTCGATGAACTGGTTGACGATCCGCTCGATGGTGGCCTTGCGCTCGTCGGCCGGCGGCGGGGTCTTCATCCAAACCGGCACCGTGCAGCCGGCTTCGCGGGCGTTGAGGACGCGGCGCTGCCCTTCGGTGACAACGATGGCGCCGGTGTCGTAGTCGCGGTAGCCGTTGACCGCGGTCTTGACGCCGTGGGTCTTGAAGTTCGCCGTGGTGTCCTCGTCGGCCTCAGCGTCGGTGGTCCGCACGTTCTCCGCGAGCAGCACGGTGTGCGGGTCGGCCCGGACGATGGTGTCAATCTCGGCGTCCCACAGCGCGTGCAGCGCCGCGCGGTCCTCGTCGGACAGCTCGTCGAGCGGGGTCTCCTCGACGTCGGACGAGGACGTGTCGCCGTCGGGGACCGTGTCGGCGGGGGCGCCGTCCAGATCGGAGGCGGGAAGGTCGGTCGTAATCAAGTCGGCGTCCGGTGTTCCCGTCGGGTGGCCGGTGTCGCGCTGGGTCGGCAGATTCATCGTGCTGGTCACGAAGGTGCTCCTTCACACGGACCGGCCGGTCACCGGAAACGGATCCGGTGACCGGCCACGAACCCCGCACCGCTCGCTTCTCCATCACCGCGTTGCGGTGTGAGAAGAATCGGAGTGCGGGTGTCCCGGTCGGGACGCACTCGCCCCAGCGGGGCCGCCCGTGTCGGCGGCAAGCCCGCCCCGACCGCACGACCGGGCGCAGTGATCGTGATCGGGCGGGCTTCTGCCGACGCCAGGCCCCGCTAGAGTGCGTCGGCCCGACCGGAATACCAGCATCCGATTTCTCGGACGGCGTCTCCTCGATACCTGCGGGCCGGGGAACTGCCGAAAAGATCTTGGCCCGTGGTTCCCCGATCTTGATGGTTTTCCGCCACCTACCCATCGAGCACCCGCACCAGGCGGGAGTAGAGGAGGTAGCTGGTGGAACCCGTCTTTCTCGCGACGGCGGTGGCCGCGGCCACGAGCTTGATCGGGACGGTCGTCACGGCCTGGGCACGCAGCCGGGTCAGCTGGCAGCAAGCTCGGGAGCGCGCCCGTGCCGACCACGTACGTCACCTCCCGCCGGGGAGCCGGCTGATTGATCTTGGTGCCCGCGGGCTGGCCATCGAGGTCGGCGGCAGCACGCCCGCGGAAAGCCTGACTGCCGATGGCCGGCGATGAGCACCAGCCGGACCCGACCGGCGCTCCGGTGCGACCGGGTTACCCCAGGCAAGGCGGGGCCGCCAGGATGGAGGCGATGCGCACCCAGTGGATCGACCTCTACGACGCCGAGTGGGCGCTGGTGATCCGGTTCGTCATGAAGGCCGGACCGGCCGGTCTGGAGGACGCCCGCGACGCGGCGCAGGAGGCGTTCGTCGAGTCGTGGCGGGAGATGGTCACGCGGCCCGAGGAGTGGGCACGGGTCAACCAGCGCGGGTGGATCCGCACCGTGGCGCTGCGCCGGTTCCGCCGGCCGCCCGGGCCGCGCTGCCGTCCCCTCGTCGAGCCGGGCGTCGCGATGCCGGACCGGCCCGCTGCCGGTGTGGAGCCGGGCGAGCTCACTGTCCAGGTCCACACCGTGCTCGACGCCTTCGGCTGCCTGAATCCGCTCGAGCGGGAGGTGATGGCCTACCTGACCGATGGGTTCCGGCCGGTCGACATCCCCGGTCTCGTCGACCTGACCGAGCAGAAAATACGGGACGTCGCCCGCTCCGCGCGAGCGAAGCTCAAACGCCATCTCGCCGCAGCCGCCACCGTGGAGGGAGGAGCACACGATGAACCTCGGCGACGCTGACCACCAGCACGACCTCACCGACGACCAGCTCAACGCGCTGCTGGCCGCCGCGGACAGCGAACTCCTGCAGCACATCCAGGGAAAAGTCGATTCCACCACCACCCTGCTTGCGGTCATGACCGGCACGGCGGCCGAAGGCCTCATGCCGCCCCCCGAACAGCACAAGCGCGGCGCGAGCAATCCGCTCGACCGGCCGGCCGAGATGATTGCCTGGCGTGTCGGGGCGCATCGTCTCCTCCGCGACATCGACTTCGCGCACAACCTCGCTGCCGAAATCAAATCCGAATGCGAATTCAAGGACAATCCTGGCTTCCTCCATGCCCTCGACGTCGAGATCAGGGAGCTCGTCCGCCAGGTCGAGGCTGCCTTCGTGTTCGCACGCGACCTCGTCCACGGCCACGGCCCGAACCTGGACCGGGCTTTCCGCCGTGTCCTCGACGTCGACGTCGAGGAAGCCCTCATCGCGGTGCTTACCCGCGCCCAGGACCGCGCCAACGACCTGTCTCTTGCCGCGGTGCACCCTTATGCCCTGGAGGACATCAGCTATATCTGCAGCTGGGTCGCTTCCGAACTCTCCCATGCACGTTCCCGCGCTCGCCAACTCTGCTCGCCTGGCGGTGAGATCGATGCCTCTGGAGCGGACCTGTCCCATCTGAAGATCCACGATCTCAACGCGGTGGCGGGCGTGGTGTGGACGGAGGACACGATCTGGCCGCCCGGCCTGAGAAGCCGGATCCTGGCCCGGTCCAGGGAAATCCGCGACGGGGTGTTCCAGGTGCACAACGGCACCGAACGAACCTCCGTTTTCACCAGCCGGTGACGCCAGTGACCGAGATGAGCGCCGCGCGGTAAATCGAAAACCGATTCTACCGTGAGGACGTTCGAAAGCCCCGGCGCCACACGCGAGGCGCCACCGTGCCGGGCAGCTTCCGGTCGCCCGGGTCGGGTATGACCCGGGCGACCCGTGGAAGTGGTGAGAGGACTGCGGCAACAGTGCCTCTCGGGCGTTGAGCCTCGCCTGAACGGGTGACGGAGGTTCTTAGCCATACGAAGCGGTAATCCCCGTACTGTTTGGCTTTCTGCTTCTTCTGAGGCAAACGGGGAAAATGGAGCGCTGACCAGGCTAAACGGCTGTCCTGCGCCTCGCCTGTGAGACATTGGCAGGAAAATGAACCTAGGCGCACACGATCACCACAACCAAGTGGAACATAACCGCCAGATCGACACGCGCGTGAGACGTGCCGTGGAAATTGCGTTTCGGTAAAGGCTATTCCGGAGATTGTGACAGACGGTTGCTGGTGATCACGCATATAGGCGAGGATCTTCGGCAACTTGGCCCCTGTCGAGTGGGTCTGCACCCTGGGCGGCAACCCAGAGATCTCTCGGCATGGGACTTCCTCGCCTGAACGTTTGACCATTGGAGGTCTGTTGCCTATCCACTCTGGCAGATCCATGTCTGCGTCCCGTGTGCGTGCGGGTCGCAGGAAATCGGCCTTGCCGGCAGATGCCGGGCCGGCGATCACCGCGTTGAAGAAATGGCTGCGCCAGCACGTCGGTGACATCCCGCTCGAGCGGGTTGCCGCTGCGTCGATGTATTCCGTCAGCGCGGTGTCGAGCGCGCTCGGCGGGACCGAGCTGCCCCGGTTGCGGCTGGTCCGCAGCATCGCCAGCGGTATCGGGGCTCCGCAAGGTCACGCCCACGAGCTGTGGTGGGCGGCCGCGCTTGAGGAGTTCACGAAGAACAACCCGTCCCGGTCGGGTGACCCGCTCGGCGAGTTCGCGCTGGACTTGCGCAAGGCCATGCTCAAAAACGATCTCGGGCCGACGGACGTGCTGCGCCGGATGGCCCGTTTGTGTGCCGCTGAAGGCGACACTGCGAAGGCGATGTCGCGGGCCACGCTGAGCCGGCTGCTGGCCGGCACCACGCTGCCGAGGTCGGAGCAGATGGACGTGTTCCTGCGCGTCATCAACCTGCGCGACGGCGAGATCGAGCGGCTGACCAGCCGCTATGACGTCCTGGGCACGGCGATGGCGCTGGTGCGGTCGGCGAACCTGCGGGCCGGGCGGGTAGCCACGGCCGGGGTCGTGGCCTGATGGCCACCGGGGACGACTCCGCGGTGCCGTCGTCGGCTGGTGGAGCGGGCGGTTCCGCGAGGGGAGTTGCGAGTGCTTGTGGACGCTGAGCGACCTGCCGCGGGCTTCCGGCCCGCGGCCGACGGCGGCAGCCGCGGACCGGGCGGACGCCGGCCCACGACCGGTGGCCGGCTCACTAAGGAAAGCCTCGACCCGCTGGTCCACCGAGCGCACTCGGGGGACCCGGTCGCAGTGCATGAGCTGCTGGGAGTGATCGCGCCGGTCGTCGTGCGCTACTGCCGCGCGCGCATGGGCGGCCGCGACCTGTCCTACCTGTCGGCCGACGACGTCGCCCAGGAGGTCTGTCTGGCCGTGCTCAAGATCTTGCCCAGCTATGAGGACCGCGGCGGCTCGTTTCTCTACCTGGTCCGGGCGATCGCGGCCAACAAGGTCGCCGACGCGTTCAACGCGGTCTCCAAGGACAAGTCCAAGCCCGTCCCCGACCTGCCGGAGGAAGCGGCTGCGGGCGTCGGACCCGAGGGAAACGCCGTGGCCCTCGACCTCGGGGCGCGCCTGGAGCGGCTGATGAGCCGGCTGCCGCGGAACCAGCAGGAGATCGTGAGCCTGCGCGTGGTCGTCGGCCTTTCTCTCGCCGAGACCGCGGAGGCCTTGGGCATCTCGCCAGGGCGGGTGCGGGGGCAGGAGTACCGGGCGCTGGCGAAGCTGCGGGAGATGATCGAGGTCGGCGATCGGCAATGGGCTGCCGGGGGGTAAGGCTGGTGGATCATCATGCGAAACCCCGGCGAGCGTGTGCTCGCCGGGGTTCGCGTGTGGTGGTCGCCGCGGCAACGGCGAGGCACCGGGTGCCCTGATGCTCCGGCCAGGCATAGTCACAGCAATTCAGGGAGTGTCGGCCGAACGTATTTTCCGGCCGACGCCTCGCCTAGCGTCGCATAGCGCGCACACCTAGCTCAAGTCGAGTTGGACAGTCGCCCCCCGCTGCCTACCTGCGGGAATGCATCTATTACACCCCTCGAACAGGGGTTTACTAGCCGAGTTACCTCGACGAGACATCCCTGAAGTTGGTCAGTTCACGATGTGACTTGGACACTTCCGGCGGCAATTGCCGCCCACGCGGTTTGCCACGTTGTCGGGGTGACGTGGGAGGATGATTTTCGACCGGCAGCACCTGGTGCGAGGCTGCCGGACCCGGGCACCGGCCGGCAAGCCGGCGTCTGGGGGACGGAGACCTTCAAGCCTCCGGCCAGGCAGAAGTACAACGCCCTGGGCTGTCGCGCACCCGCCGGTCCAGGGCCTTACAGCAGTTCGAAGGAGTACCGCATGTTTTGGACGAACACGTCCCCCCTCGGGGCCGGCGGGGACCCGCGGCCCGGCAAGGCGCCCGTCACCTACCCGCTGGTCTTCATGACGCTGGTCGTCTTCGGCTACCTCGCGTACCTGATGCAGACCGGCTTCCCGCCGCGCGACGCCCTGATCTTCGCGGCGTGCAGCACCGCGGTGCTCGGCGGAGTCATCTACCTGCCCAACGGGCTCGGCAAGCTCATCCGCCTGCTGGGGCAGCAGTGACCACCGCGGTGAGGGCCTCGCTTCGGAACGTGCGAGAGCTGCCGACCCGGCTCACCGACGTGGCGTCATTCAGGCAGTTCATGCAGGAGCACGAGCTGGTGGTGGTGCAGCAACACCAGCGGCTGGAGAAGCTGCACCAGCGGCAGCGGGAGATGGCCGTGCGGGCGCAGCAGGCGAGGTCGTTGATCGCCGCCTCGAAGCTGACTCAGCCCGCCGAGGGCACCGTCAAGTTCCGGGCGGTCAGGGCCCAGCCGGCGCGTGTGCGCGAGATCTGGCTGCAGACGCATCACGAGACGATCAAGGCATTGGCCGAGGCCGGGTTCACTCCGGCCTCGGCCGCCCGCCGCGCCGGGTTTCCGGTCGAGGTCCTGCAGAGGTTCGCCGGCACGCGGGTGATGATCGAGTCTTTCGCGCTCGGGCGGCTGCTGCGTGCGTGCGGGGTGCCGGAGGCGATCGTCGACAAGATGGTCGCGATGATGGCGGTCGCCGAGGACAGCGACGACGTCTTGGGCTTACCGGTGTGGCGGCCCGAGGAGCTGGACGTCTCCGACTTCGAGCTGCGGATCACCACCTGCGTCGAGCTGGCCAACGTGCTGCGCTACCTGGTGGAGAAGTCCGGCATCCCGAAGCTGCGCCTGGCGTGCCAGGCCGGCATCAGCCGGTCACAGCTTTACAACCTCATCGACGCCGAGCGGCACGCACTCCCACGCAACCGCGACCAGCTCTACGTGCTGCTGCGGACGTGCGCGCTCAGCGAGCCGCAGACCGAGTTCGTCCTGCGCCAGTGGGACCAGCTCGACCGGGACCGCGCCGAGGCAGTCACGATGCGCCCCGACGTCGGCCCCGAGCTGCCGCTCACCCCCGCCTTCCACGACGACCTCAAGGATCAGCCCTCCACGCCCACCGAACCCCCACCAGCCGATGAGCCTCCGGCGGCCGTCGAGCCCGGGTGTCGAGGCCGACGTCGGTTCGGTAGGCGTCGCGGGTTGCAGGCCGCGTTCGCCTGGATCCAGGTGGTCGCCATCATCGCGGCGATCATCAACTCTGCCAGCATCTTCTGGCTGCTCGACGCGTTCCGCTACGACACGCCCGGCTCGGTGATCGCGACGGTGTCGGTGATGCTGTTCGTGCTCGGCATCGCGACCGCGGCGGTCTTCGCTCACAGATTCGCCCGCAGGCGCACACCTGCACCCGAGCGCGACCTGCTCGCCGACTGGTGGAGGGCCTGATCGCGGGCATCGAACCGTAGCTTTTTCCTGGTCAACCCCGGAACCTGGAATCCCGGGTTCCGGGTAAGCCACCCGGTCAAGGTCATGTGGCGCCTGTTCGGTGCTGCGCGGCGCGAGCCTGGTGCCGCCGCGTGAGCTGATCAGCGAGTGCCCCGGGTCGCACTCATCGGGGTGCGACGAGCCCGCGAAGGCCTCGCCGACGACTGCTCTGCACCAAGCCGAGGTTCTATACCCGGTGGTCAGAACAGCCACAGTGGCGTCGGCATGATCTCCTGGCCGAGGTGGTGCCGGCTCTGCCCGCCGTGAAGGAGCGCCACGTACGGCTTGATCGGCTCGTTCTTGAAGTTCCGCTCGATCTGGCCGATGAGCCGGCACCACGGCCGGGGGTGCGGACGGTCACCAGCCGCCACGCAGGCCAGCCCGCTATTGCTGCAGCCCAGGCCGTTCTACGTGGCTGCTGCGGTCGCGGCTGGTCGTGTACTCGAAGGCCCGGGAGGCGAGTCGCCGACGTTACTGCGCAGGCCGGGTGCAGCAGCGAACTACGCTGGCCCGGGCTCCGGTACAACCTCGCCAAGGCCGCGATCCGACCGTTGACCGCGGCAGGACGTGCATTGACCGCGCCGTATCCCGCGGACGGAACTTATTTCCCACGGTGACGTTCGGTCGGAAATCGACACAGAATGGTCGTGCATGAGCGAATGCACGTGCATAACCGACGGTTGTGGTGATCTCTTGATCGCTACGAATTGCTACCGCAAATACGCCGGATGGGGCTGTCGGGGTGCTTGACAACCACGTAATCCGCTACGAAGAGTAGTTGTGACTCCCGTGAAGGATCTCCCGATTGACCACAGCTGAGCTGGATGACACCGATGTCACCGGCCGCGCTGGTCGTGTTCTTTCTGCTGGCCAGGGTGAGTTTCGACGAGAACGCGTGTTGTCGCGATGCGGTAGTCGGACCCACCTCCCACTCGGCGCAGGATGGCCACCGGATATCGCTTCGTGAGCACGAACGGGGCGCCGCTGCGTGCCGTGTGTCACCACGGCCAGGTACTGTTCTCGGACAGCGGAACACTACGCGTGCGCCGCCTCGATTTCCGGGTGGGGATGTTCTCCGCCGCGGCGTGAACATCTGTTCACGTTTCCACCCGGAAAGGAGGGCGTTCGCTCGATGGGTGAGCCGCCGGACCCGTCCCCCGCTCCAGCCAGTAGTGGCGAGGGACAGGAAGATCGGAAACAGGACCGCGTGCTCAGCGCGATCCGCGTTGCTCAGGCTGCCGCGACTGCGGTGGAACTGTGCGCAGAGGCCTCGCATAGCGAGACCCTGACGTGGATCGCCAGGGTCTCGCGTGCACTGCTGGGTCTAGCGGCACTATGGCGTTCGAGGCGCCGCCGCTAGGTACTACCTGCTTCACGGACGAAGCGCCCGTCGGGTTCACGCAAGCCAGTGTGAGGCCGGCGGGCGTTTCTCTTTGTTCTTCGGTCGATCTGCCATCCGGGGTAATCACCCGAATGGGGGCATAGCTGTTACCCGGCAAGGGTGACAGTTGTACTACAACCTCGCGACGTGTCTTAGGTCACATCACAGTTGCATGCTGAAGGTTCTGTAACCGTTACGCGCCGTCCGACGCGAACGGGCCGCGTGTCGGCGCTGAGTAACGGCTTACGCGGTATGCGGGCGCTCAGTATGTGGCATCAACGATACCGCGAAGGTACTTAGGCCAAACGTGTAGTATGTCAACATAATGTTGACGCCAAACGTCAACGGATCGTTGATCGAACTGAGGTGGCGGACATGGGAAACACTGGTCTGGACCTTGACGCCCTGCTACGCCGGGCGGCGGACCTCGCGCGCGCGATCGGCGGCCGCCGGTTCGCGAACCGGCCCGGCAAGCTCACCCAGCTGCTGCACCAGGTCGCCGAACCGCACTCCAGCATCGCCGATGCGGTGCACGCACCAGAACTCAGCGCCGCGCTCAGCCTCATCCCGCTGGCCCGCCATCAGCTCGACGAAATCGAACTCGGCCTGCTCACCGGCGCCCGGCGCGCCGGGCTGAGCTGGAGCGACATCGCCGGGCAGCTGTCCCTCGGCAGCCGCCAGGCCGCCGAGCAACGCTTCCTGCGGCTGCAAGCCGTGCACGCCTCCGGCAGCAGCGAACGGGACCCTCAAGCAGCACGCCAGCACCGGCGCCGGCACCACCGCTTCGCCGCCCAGCTTGCCGATGCCACGCCGCTGATCAGCCGCCTCGCCCACGCACTGCCGGAGGCGCTGGAAGACATCGTCTACGCCGACGCGCTCGAGCCTCCCCCCGCGCACGTGCCCGCCTCCTGGGACCAGCTTCCCGACCCCGACCGCGGAATCGCCGCCGACCTGCTCACCGGCCTCTTCGAGCCGCACCTGCGCGCCGTGCGGGCCGCCGCCCGCAGCGAAGACGTCAACCGGCAATTCTCCGCCCTCACCCGCCTGCTCGAGCTACTGCACCGGCATCCCCAATCACTCAACGCCCTCCCACCGGCCATCCTCGACGACGTCGCCCGCCTCACCAACACCATCGCCGCCATGGGCGGCACCGCCCCCGACCTCGTCCCCTCCGCCTTCCGCCTCCCCGACACCCCCGGACCACGAACACCCCGCTGAACCACACGACCGTCAGCACGCTGCGGGCGTCACGGATGCGATCGAGCGCGAATGGACGGCCACCGCCGGATCACTGGTAGACACCGGAGCGGATCCGGTCCAAGTCGCCGGCGTCGAAAAATGTCGTACCCGTGTGTGATCGTGTGCTCGCCCATCGTTTCAGGGGAGGGAGTGCGATGTCGGCTCGACGTCCTACACCGGAGCAGGACGCCGCGGTTGCGGCGTTCCGCGATGGTGATCACCTGGTGCTGCAGGCCGGCGCCGGGACCGGGAAGACGACTACGTTGACGATGCTGGGCAAGGCCACCTGCTGGCAGGGCCGCTACATCGCGTTCAACAAGGCCATCGCGGCCGAGGCCGAGAAGATGGAGTCCCGCCTGGCCTACGTCGCGGTCACCCGCGCCCAGCACCAGCTCGACCTCGGCGCGCTGTCCTGGGCCAACCAGCATCCCGACGGCAGCCCGCCCCGGGACCGCTGATGGCGTTCTCCGCCCTCCACCCCGATGCCGGCCGCGTCGATGCGACGCTGTCCGATCTCGGCTGCGGGCTGGCCTGGGACCTGGTGCACAAGGTGCGGCCACGGATCGCGCTGCGCTGCCGGGAGTGCGGGCACGGCGTGCACGCCAAGGTCTCGCCCCGGGGCCTGCGCTACTTCGCTCACGACCCCGGCCGCCCGGCCGACTGCGCCTGGCTGAGCGAGTCTCTGGAGCACCATCAGCTGAAACTCGCGCTGGCCACCGCGGTGCGTGAGACCGGCTGGAAAGCCGAGCTCGAGGTCACGGGCCCCGACGGCGCCTGGCGCGCCGATGTGCTGGCCACCTCGCCGGACGGCAGCCGCCGGATCGCCTGGGAAGCGCAGGTCTCGCCGATCACGGACGACGACATCCGCTACCGCACCCGCCGCTACGAGGCCGACGACGTCGAGGTGTGCTGGGTCAGCCCGTCCTGGCCGCCATGGATCGGGATCGTGCCGTCGATCCGGGTGACCGAGGACGCCGGCGAGGTCGCTGTCATCGACAGCACGGCGGACTTCTACTTCAAGATCGGCTCATGGGGCATGACCCGGCGCCTGGCCTTGGTCGAATTCATCCGCCGGGTCCAGGACGAGACGGTGGTGTTCCACGAGGTCCTGCCCCGGTACCGGCGGATCCGGGTCAGCGCCACCAGCTCCTCACGGCGGCGGGCGATCTGGGCCAGCCACGCGAGTATCGACGCCGAAGCGCGCCACGAGGGGATGCGGCGGCGCCAGGAGGCATGGAAGCAACAGCAGCAGGAGAAAGCCGAGGCGCGCCGGAAGGCCGAGGAACAGCAGCGTGAGATCGAACGCGAGGCTGAACGGGCCCGGCTGCAGGAGCAGCGCGCCGAGCAGCAGCGGCAGTGGGCGATTCAAGCCGAGCGCGAACGGCGGCGCAGAGAGGAGGAAGAACGCCGGCGGCAGGCCGCAGAGCAGGTTGCCGAGCGAGAGCGCCTACGCCAGGAGCGGATCGAAGCGGACGCCAGCCTCGGGTGGCACGCCGAGATCTCCGAGACCCGGCAGCACGAACTACGCGACAAGGTCACCGAATACGTGTGGCTGCGGGAACGGACCCGAACGATCTTCTTCGTCGCGGCCGGCCCGGAAGCCGAGTACGCGTTCGGCACGGCGGTCTACGTGCGCAACCGGCTCTTCGGGGTGCTTCGGCCCAGCCCACCGTCGCTGCACCGGCTGCCTCGCGGCGTCGTCGTATTCGCGCTGAACGCCCGCGAAGCCGCTCTGCTCGTCGGCACAGGTCAGGTCTCCGCCGAACAAGTGGTCTCCTTCGACTTCCCCGACGCCGAACAGCTGTCGCTGATATGAGGCCGTAGGGAGCGTGTGACGCCCCGAATCAGGTGAAACAGCGGCCAGCACTCCTGGAAACCATCTTGGGTGAGGTTTCCGACGTTGTCGATGTCGCGCGTGTCCGGCACGTGTCACAGCAGTCGAAGTGTCACGAGGTGGGTGTCGCGCCACCCACGCCGAGCAGTAGCCGCGCAGGACTGGATCACGAGCTGCCCGGTGTCGCGGACGACCTGACTGACTGGCCGCAACGCCGACACGGGCTGGTCGACGCGGACGTCGCCCATGCCGGGGGAACCGGACACCCGGGTGCGAGAATGGGCCATGCCAAACAAGCGTGACAGGCTGCTCGCCGACATCCAGGCGGGCGTGGTCGACGAGACGGTCTCACTGGCCTCGCTGCTGCACAAGTATCGTCCTCGGCGGACAAGCCGGCTCCGAGAAGATGCGGGACTGGGCCCGACGCGAGCTCAACGGCTACGCCGGCGAAGACGATCTGCCGGACTATCGCAAGCTTCCGGCGCCGCTGCTCGCGCAGATCACCAACGACGCCGGCTACAACCCGATGCGCCAGCGCCTGTACGCCAGTGACATTCCCGACCCCATCCGGGACACGACCGAGTGGGAAATCGCGACGATGAACAGCGGCATCGGTGAGCTGGAGGCCTACGTCGCCCGCGATGACGAGATGCTCCACTTCAGCCCCGGCTGGTCGGGAAATCTCGTCTCCCTCCTCAACCACATCAATGCGGGCCGTAACTCCCGCGTGGCCGCGATCTTCTGGGAAGTGCCGCGGGCGTCGCTTCAGGGGCTGCTCGTCCGAGTCCGCACTGCGCTCGCGGAACTCGTCGCAGAACTGGAGTCCATGACCCCCGACGGACAGGCGGTACCGGACAAGGCCGCTGCAGACCAGGCCGTGCAGTTCGTGGTCACCGGAGACCGCGCGACGATCAACTACACGCCGCAGCGTGCCAGCGGCGGGGGCTCGAACTCGGTGACCATCGGGGCGCCTGCTACGGATGACGACGGGAAGACACGTGGCCTCTGGCGACGCTGGCGCAAGCCCGGCGCACTCATCGTCGGGATGGCCACCATTGGCGGCACGGTCGTAGGCGTACTCACCTGGCTCGACTGGACACCCTGGTAGTGAGAAGCGCCCTTCGCCGCGGCATCAGGTCAACCGGCTACCGCCAGGTGGCCGGCCACTGTTCGTGCAGCGTGACGCCGAGCCTGTCGAGCTCCTGGGTCAGCGTGCTCCCCTCCGGCGGCACACCGGTCAGCGCCCAGGCCAACGAGTTCACGCCGTACCCGTCGATCTTCGTGTCGCCAGGAGGCGCCCGATCATCGCTGCAAGCTGGTGGTTCTTGCCTTCAAGGTCGTGGTGATCGTCTCGGAAGATGACCCACAGCTCCGGGGTTCGCTCCTCGGGCGGCAAGTCCGGCTCGACGGCCAGGTCGGCGCCGGGGCGATTTGGTCGGCGTCGACCCGGACCCGGTTGAGGATCCCGCCGGAGGAGGCCGGCGGGACCAAGTGGTAGCCGGTCGGCGGTCCGGAGGGGCCCCAGATCCCGGTGGCTACGCGCATCGGCTGCCCGTTGAGCTCGACCAGCGCGCCGGAGGCGTGGCCGCCGGCGTGCTCGATCAGCACCGCGTGCAGCGCGGGCTGCATGAGGTGCCACAGGACGGTCTCCCGTTCCAGGTAGCCGTCCCAGTTGCGCCGCTCGACCTGCGTGCTGCCACCGGGCCGCGAGCTTGGCGGCCCGGTGCCGGCGGGCGAGCACCGTGACGTTGCGCAGCCAGTCGTCCCCGGGCTCCTGGTGCAGGATCCGGTCGGCGTAAGCGCTCAGTTGCGGGTGGACGGTGTCCACCAGTGGTCGGGATGAGGGTCCGGCAACGCCATGGCCGCCCGGTCCAGCGGCGCCATCACCGCATCGACCCCGGCCAGGTCGGCCTGCTCCACCGCGGGCCGCAGCGCGCCCGGATCCGGAGCCCGACGGCTACCGACCGGACGCCGGAGCGTGCTTCGTCGTGAACCGCTCGACCAGCTGCACTTGAGCATTGACCAGCGGGATGACGTGCTCGGCGCCGGCGTCGTCTTCGATCAGGCGTACTACGGCGAGAACGTCGGCCAGGGTGCCGAGCGCGACCCGGTCGTCAGACCGAGGACGGTTCAACAGCGCGGTGACCCGGTGCCGCTCGGCCTCGCCCGGGAGGTCGTCACGGGCGGTCCAGAGGGTCTACAGCGGCTCCAGCGGTGAGCCGTAGAGTGCGTCGACTGCAATGCCCAGAGCGGTGGCGTAGGCGGTCACGTGCTCGGGTTTGACGACGCGTTCACCGGCTTCCAGCTGCTACAGGTAGGTCTTGCTGTAGGGGGTGCGGGCCGCCATGGATGACAGGCTGACACCGGCGGCGTCCTGCGCCGCCCGCATCCGGCTGCCCAGCTCACTCATCCGTCCGCCGTGCCTCCTCCACACCCCGCCCCGACGCAGGCGGTCACTCTCGGTGACCTACGTACTACCTGAGTCGGGCGTGGTCGGTCAGCACGTAGGCGCGCCGCCCATGGTCAGCTCGGCGTGGGGCACGGCGAGCGGATTAGCCGTAGAGCCAGGTCAACGATGTGGCCAAGCACTCGGCGGCCGTGCCCGCTTTGGCCGCGAATAACATCGCCGCGCCCCGCACGACGGCGTGCGCGTCGGCGGGATCCCGCTCGAGAAGTTCGCCGATTATGGCATCGGCATCGGCGTCGGCATCCGCGTCGTCGACGACGAGCTGCAGATCGGGGTCGTCGAGGTAGGTCGGTGCGGCGGTGGGGCGACGGTCCTCGGTCATCGGCGTCCCTCCGATGGCTGCGCGCGCCTTTCGGGCCGGCTGATCGCTCGGGTTGCGGGGTTGATGTGCCGATGTGGTGCGGGCAGCGGCGCGCAGGACCGGCGTGGTGTCGCCTGCGTCAGCGGCAGATGGGGTACCGGGCATCGGAGGATGCCGGTCTCGTAGGCGATGGCGACGGCGTGCGCGCGGTTGCGGGCTTTCAATTTCGCGAGGATGTTCTTCACGTGGGTGCGGATGGTCTCGGGTGACCGGAACTGCTTCAGTCCGATCTGGATGTTGCTCAGACCCCGCGCGAGGTCGAGGAGGACTTCCCGTTCGGTGGGCGTCAGTTCGGTTGTGCGCGGCATGGTCGGACCTCCGAGGACAAGGTGGGCGGCGAAAGGGGGCCGGCCGGGTCAGCGCGGCGCGTGCGCTGACCCGGCCAACCCGAACCGGGGTTCGGCGTGCCCGGCGCAGGGCGTGCCGAACTCAGGGATCCCGGTTCATTCAGGTGGCCTTACGTGGGTGGTGCGTGGACGACTTCGGGACACCCAGGCCTGCGGTGGCACCGGTCAAGGCCCGGTCTCGGCGGCGCACGGTGTGATCGTGGGGTGGGCCTTGACCGGTGTCGCGGGGCCTGGTCGCGTGGGCGAGGCCGCGCGCCACCCCGCGAGGCCACGTGTGGTCGGGAACCGCGGCGTCGGTCGAGAGTGGGTGATCGGCTGTTGGTCCGATGAGGGCGTCGGCTGCGGCGTGGACGGAGTCGTAGCCGTTCTCTTGTGTGGCGCAATGGCGAGCGAAGGCGGGGACCGGGAGAGCGCTCAGACCGCGGCGAGAACCTTGCGCAGGGTGGCAGTGATGCTTCGGTCGTGTTTGGCCAGCTCGCCGCGCATGACCCGGGTCATGTTGCGTTCGGCGCGGGTGGCTCCGCGGATGACGGCTTCGTGGTGCAGGTGGGTGTTGACTGCCTGCACGACGCCCCAGCCGGTGTTCCTCCACGGGCTGACCCGGCTGTCGCTGGTCCACAGCCGGGTCAGTGCGGAGCGCTTGTTGGTGGCGTTGGTGCGTCCCCGGCCCGGTTCGGCGGGGATCGGGGTGTGGGCGTCGAGGAATGCTTTCCAGGCTCGGTCGGTGACGGTGGTCTGGCAGAGTTTTTTGACTTCGGCGGCGAAGTCGTCGCTGATGGTGTGTATGATCTGCAGTGCCTCGCGGGCGGTGAGGAGCTGCAGGGTGCTGTTGCGTTTGTGGATGATGGCGTGTTCCTGGCCGTCTTCGCGCAGCCCGGCGGCCATGGTGTTGTCGCAGACGACGTTGGTGACGACGCGCTTGTAGCGGGTTTTGAGGCTGGCGTCGTGGCTGGAGCAGGCGAGCAGGTTGGGCCGGAACTCCACTCCTTCGGGGGTGACGATGTTGTCCGGGATTTCGACGCTGACCCAGGCTTGCCGGCGTGCGCGTAGCAGGCCGGCGGAGCCGATGGTGAGGCCGTCGTCGAGCAGGGCGGCGACGTTGTCCAGCAGCCAGGTGCTGTACTGGTGGATCTCGTATTCGTCGGTGTGGATGGCGAGGATGTCGCCGGTGTCGGAGGCGGTGACGCCCAGGTGGTGCTCGGCGAGGCGGAGCCCGAATCGGTCTTCGACGAGGACCCGGGCCGGCTCGGCGGTCCAGTCGAACAGGCGCCGTTTGACGTCGGCGATGGGGACCGGCCCGGGATAGTGGTTTGGTTCGATGCCTTGGTCTTCGGCGCGGTAGTGCCAGGCGTGGCCGCGTTTGTCGGTGAATCCGATGAGGACGTTGCTGTTGAGCCACTTACTGGTTTCCTTCGACACGACGAATCGCCCTCTCACTGTGGCGCTGGACCGCTGCCGGGGCGGCGGGCTCGCGGGTGGACGGCCACGGCTCACCAGGCCAAGCGCCGGCGGTGCACAGGCCCGGAACTGCAGAACGAGCCCGCGGCGTGAAGCGGCGGCCGTGCACCGCCGGCGTCGGCCTGGTTCCCTCGGCCCGGTCGCGCCGCGATGCCCGAACGACAAACACGTAACCGCCGACGGATGGTCGGAAAGCGCGTTAGAGCGCGCCATTTCGGTTCCTTGGGTATGCATCGTGCGGATTGAATCGGTCTGGATGATCATGGGGAGATTGGTTCTCCTTCGTTGCGAAACTAGGGGACATTCCTCGTTAGGCAGGCATCCGGTTTTCGGCAAGTCCATCCGTGTCGATTGTTGTTCCGTACGAATAGTAGCGTTGCGCATAGGTTGAGCCGGTGTAACGCCCCGCCCGGTAAGCGCGACCATAGTCTCGAGGCGGCGAATGGGTCGGCAACGGCAGAGGGTGGAACGATGGGTATAGCGACGAGTGTGCGAATCGATATTGCTGACGACGATGACGCTGATCGAAAGGGGCGTCAGTTGTTGGAGTGGCTAAGCTCTTATTCCGAACTGTGGGTGAGTGTCGATCAGGGGCCCTCGGGTATTGGGCATAGGGGAGAGCAGACGGCGGTTACGCTTGTCGTGATGCTTGGTGCTGGAAGGCTCAGGGTCCTTGCCGCCGCCATTCTTGACTTCATGCGTGTGCGCGACGACACTAATCTTCGAATCACCGCTGGTAGTCGGACTATCTATCTAAATGGTCGGTCGGGCACTTTCGATAAAGAGTCTCTTGTTGAAGCTATGCGCGCTCCGGATGGGGGTGGTGCGAGCGTTCTGGATCGTCAATATCCCTCTCTTGAAACAAGGACGTCTAACCGGTGGCAATTCGCCTCTGATCCAACAGGGGCAGGTCGGACGGTGCTGGGTTCGCCCGGTCGCGCGAGGAATTCTGTGCCTGATCGAGCGGCCGCCTCAAAGCTCGAGATCACGATCTATCTGTCGGACGAGGGAGACCATGAGCGGGTCGAGGATGCCGTCGAACGTGCTCTAGCGGCTGCGGGGCTGCATGTTGAGGACCGTGACGACCCGATCTTGGGATCGTGGTTTCGTCGGATGTGGGCAGGTGTAGCAGATAATTTGCGCACTCCCTCAGGTCGTGAGGCGATGTTGGTCGCAGCCCACGCCGCCGAAACGCGTCTCGTCCTTGCCCCTGATGCAGACGTCACCTCAAAACTGCTGCAGAGCATTGGACCGGTCATCGCGTCCCTAGGGTCGATCGAGAGCGCCGTTATTCGTCTCGGGAATGTGCTAATTGTCAAGACGGAAGATGCTGTCTCGGTCTCGCAGCTGACGCCGGCGCAGCAATTCCTACTTAACCATCATCCTGAGCTTGCGTGTGCACCCCACCGGATTCTTGAAGCGCTGAAGCGGACAGATATTGAGGGTGATGACGGCCCTGCGGCGCTGGAATGAGATCACGCGCGGAAGGACGTTCATCACTGAGCGGCGAGCAGCGTGGGGATCGTTAGTCCTACCAGCGGGTCGCGGCGATCCGGCCGGCGACCAGGTCCAGCTCGTGTTCGACGACGTCGGCGCGGGCGTGTTGCTGGAACAGCAGTCCGATAGTGGCTGCGCCTGGTGCGCCGTGGGCGTGGACCAGGGCCCGGGCGGTGAGGTGGCGGTCGCCGCGGCGGAGGGCGCTGGCGGCGATCAGGGTGGCCAGCCGGGCACGAGCGCTGGGATCGGTGCTGCCGCGGTGGAGGGCCATCCACAGCTGCTCGACCCGCTGGGGGTCCCGATCGGCCGGCGGCTGGAATAGGGGCCCGTAGACGGTGTTGTCGGCCAGCGCGGTGGTGACGGCGAACGCTGCGATGGTGTCGATGAATTCGCCGCGGCCGGCCTGGGTGGTGGCGTGGGCGACGAGCCAGTGGGCTTCGTCTGCGCGGCGCACCATCAGCGGCATGACCCGGCGGGTGAAGCGGTTGACGCGGGCGGGCAGGGTCTCGCCGGGTTGGGCGAAGGGCAGGCCCCAGGTCGGGGTTGGGGCGTCTCCGAGGAGGTGGAGGGGCGCGGCGTAGTCGAGGGCGGTGCGCGGGGCGATGACGGTGCCGAGGTGGGTGGGGCGGCGGTAGTCGCGCCACGGGGCGCCGGGGCGGGTGTTCGGGGCGCAGTAGCGGCCGAGGATGGTGTGCCCGGCGGGGTGCAGGTCGGCCTCGAGTGCGGCGATCGCGGCGCGCAGCGGAAGCCGGCCCCTGGCGTGCTCCTCGGTGATCACGACGACGACCAGGTCGGTGTCGCCTTCGGCCGGGATTACGGCCTGCACGTGCCCGGCGATCTCGTGGGTGGTCATGCCGCGCACCTGGGTGACGGGGAACGCCGCGCCGGTCGGTGTGGTGAGGCGCCCTCGACTGGTGAGGCGGGTGCGGGTGTGGGGTGGCAGGGCGATGACGTGCAGGGTGTCGACGCAGGTGTCCGGCAGGGAACCGATCAGTTCACCGGGGGTCAGGTACAAGGTCACGGTCGGCGCTCCTGGAGATCGGCCTCTCCGGCGAGCAGGCCGGGGAGGCGGTGGCGGCCCACGCAGGTGTGAGCCGCCACCGCCTGAGCGCGCGTCCCGGCGGCGGCCCGTGACACTCCCTGGCGTCACCAGGGCCTCGTCAGCCGGGGGCCGTCGCCGGAGCGTGCGCTAGCGTCGCCCGGCCTCATCCGCAGGGTGGGCCGTCTCCGGTTCCGTGCCGGCGCCGCTGTCCTCCTTGACGACGGCGATGACGTCAACGGCGGAGGTGACCAGGCGCGCGGTGCCGTCCTGGATCAGCTGATGGCACCCTGCCGATGTCGATGAGGACACCGGGCCCGGGAAGGCGAGGACGGGCCGGCCGAGCGTGCCGGCGAGGCGGGCGGTGTGGTGGGCGCCGCTGCGCCGGCCGGCCTCGACGATCAGGGTGGCCGTGGTGAGGGCGGCGGTGAGCCGGTTGCGGGCGAGGAAGCGGTGGCGCGCCGGCGGGGTGCCGGGCGGGTATTCGCTGACGAGGGCGCCGCGGTTGCTGACGATCCGGTTCAGCAGGCTGATGTGTCCGGCCGGGTAGCCGACGTCGATCGCGCAGCCCAGCACAGCGACGGTCACGCCGTCGGCGGAGAGGGCGCCGCGGTGCGCGGCGCCGTCGATGCCGTAAGCGGCGCCGGAGACCACCGGCACGCCTCGTGCGGCCAGCCCGTAGGCGAGGTCGGCAGCGTGGTGTTCGCCGTAGGCGGTGGCGGCCCGGGATCCCACGATCGCGATCGAGGGCGCGGCCGCCAGCTCGTCCAGCCGTACGTCGCCCTGAACCCACAGGCCCAGTGGTGGCCCGCCCAGGGCGCCGCCGTCGGCGTCCAGAGTGCTGAGTCCGGCGAAGACGTCGGCCGGCCACCCGTCATCCTCGGGGATCACGAACCGGCCACCGAGATCGGCGGCGGTCTGGAGACTGGTGTCGACGGAACGCCAGCTCACGTGGGGACGGCACTTGTGCAGGATCTCGGTGGGGGCGGTGCGTTCGGCTATGTGGTGGGCGGCGTCGACGGGCCCGATGTCGGCGATGTAGTGGGCGATGACCGGGGTGGTGGGTTCGGCGGCGTGCTGGAGGAACGCGCGGGCGTGCCGCGCGTCGGCGGATTCGGACATGAGACTCCTTCAGGCAGTGTGCTGGAGGGGGAGAGGGTGAGGGCGCTCAGGTGTCGTCGGGGAAGCGGCGGACGCGGATTTCGTCGCTGCGACGCTCGACGACGGTGCCGACGGGCCACTGCGCCGCGATCCGGAGCATCTCCATCGCGTCGTTGGTGGCGTCAGTGCGCAGTTTCGGGGTGTCCTGGAAGCGGAGGGCGAGGAGCATGGCGTAGAAGCGGTCGACGTACTCCGTCGGGGTCATGTCGGATTCGACGATCTCGGCCGTCGTGGTGGCCTGGCGGGTGTCGAAACCGACGAAGCTGCGTGCGCATCCGCAGATGGCGCTGTCGGGATTGTCGTGGCATGTGCTGGCGAGGTCGACGAGTTCGACGCCGGGAACGCTGTTGGAATCGTTGTCCCGCTCGCCTTGGGTGCGGTCGGTGGAGACGAAGTACTTGAGCACGGGTTCCTCCTCGGTGGCTCCGCCCGGGTGGGCGGTGGACGCGGCCTTCGCCAGCGGGCCCCGCGGATCCGGGGCAAGGCGGCGGCAGGCGAGAGGCGGTGTCCGCCGTGGACGGTGGGCTTGCCCCGGACCGCGGGTCTGCTGCACTGCGCTGCAGCCACGGCCAGTCGGGGTCGACCGGGGAGGTTGCGTCGGGTGCTGCGCATCGCGCATGACCTGACACCCAAAGTTATTACCAGAAAATCCGCCACACTTGTGGCGAATTACTGGTTTGTGGGGCACTCTGGTTTCAGAAGGTGATCAACGGTGGTCCACAGGGAGCGACCACAGTGGACCCTTCTGGGGATCCGGTCCGCTGCCAAACCCCCGGTGGTAGAGGGATTCCCGGCTCGGGAGGAGGCACTGGGGAGGGCGCTCCTCCCGAGCCAAAATCTTCATGGCCGACGTCGCCTGGCTGGCTCCAGCAGCGGTCATGCCTCAGGCTGATGTGATCAGAAGGCACGACACGAAGGTCCACTTTCCTTGCGCGCTTCGACGTATAGTTGCCCTCGCGTTCGAACGAGCACTCCGATCAGGCGGCCGTTAAGCGCGCCATCGATGAAGGAAGTGTCGATATGATGGCAAGTCCTCGTACGCGAAGTGGATTGCGGCGTCGCTGCTGACGTTCGGAGCGCTCGCGAGTTGCAATGGTGGTCGCCGCGGCGCCGGTGCAGGCAGCCGAACGCTCACCGGCCGCCGACGTGGTATCCGCCCAGAAGGACATCGGCGAGCAGAACGCGGACGCACCGGTGCTCGCGCCCGATGAAGCGTCGTTCTGGTCGATGCCGGAATTGCGGGGACCGGCGCAATGCCAGCGGAACCGGTCAGGTGTGACGAGATGGCGAAGTTCGAGGCGTCGCTGGCTTCGAGCAGGGGCGGACGGCAGTCAGGACCCGAAAGGCGGAATGCATTGACTCTAGCTGTTGTTCATCGACGGCGTACTTGTTGCGGAGAAGCTGAATATTCAATTTTTCTGGTGGCGGGCGCGGCACGGGGAGTGCGGCGCCGGTACAGGCGCAGGCCGCTATAGGCGAGTCCGCCGCCGAACAAGGATCCAGCCACAGTGCGGGCGACGCCGTTGCTGGCGGCCTCGCGGATCAGCGGGCTCACAGCGCCGGAGACTAAGCAGGCCACGACCACGACGACGATCAGCACCATCGCTAGCGCGATCAGCATGTCGCGGCGGACCTTGTCGTTGCGAATGCAGTCGTCAACGACGTTGCTCCACGGCTTCGCCGGAACCGCTCGTGGGCGCCGCCTCCGATGGGGATGCTGGGGCCGGGCTGTGACCGCCCGTCTGCCGGCGACGTTGGTCTTGCGGGCTCGGTTGTTGCGGTCGCTCACCGTGGCGTGACCATCCGACGGGAAACTGCCAGTCTCCTGGCCGACGCTGGGGTTCCGGCGGACGAAACGCCGTGACTGCGCGGCACCTGGTGAACCCGCTGACGCCGGCGAGGGTGTGCCGACCGGAAACAGGAAGTGTCGTCGTCGGGTGGCAGTGCGTGTTTTGGGTTGTCGCGACCTGTCATCATTGGGCTCCGTCGTGTCGTCGTGTTGGTGTCCAGGCCGGGTCTCTTGCCGGTCTATAGAGCGCAAACTGCAATTCAGGTAACACCCTCTTGATGTGACGCAGGTCACGGTCAGGATGGTGGGAATTTCCGTTACCGACGCGGCCGAGCCCGACATACGAGGGCGTGTACGTAAGTGACGCCGGAGCGCAGCGCCGGGACAGAGGAAGGTGACCACGTGGATGAGCCCCGGGAAGTGGGGCTTCCGACAATGCGGCTCGGGCGGAGGAGACGGATGTGAGCGAGCAGGCCGCAGCGCAGCCGTCACCTTCGGCTGCGCACCTACAACCGGCAGAGCAGCACCCGCGGCCCGCCGGTGGTGATGACGACGAGCTCGAGCTATCTCTGGCGCCGATCGAGCAGGCGATCATCGACAGCGCCGCTTTGCCCGGGTCACACCATGAGGAGGAGCAGCATGCGGCGGAGAATCTGCAGCGCCTCGAAGCCGACCGGGATCTCGTCGAGCAGCTGCGCGCCGACGGCTTCACAGGCCCGCGGTTCGACTTGTTCCAGAGGATGCTGGTCAGCTACGGGATCCCGGTGATCCGTTCCTGGATCACCCGGCGGCTGATCTACGATCTGTGTGCCGCCCACGGCCGAGGGATGAAGGCTCTCGCGCCGGACGAGGTCCGCGAGTACCTGGCCGGCCGTGCCGGACAGGACGACCGAGTGGAATTGGCGCTGGAGACGGTGGCGATAGCGTTGAAGATGTTCCGGGAACGTGCGCTGCTGGGCGGGCAGTGGTCTCCGGAGAAGGGCGCAGCGCTGGGAACCTACTTCATCGGTGCCTGCCTGCTGGCCTTCCCAAACGTTTTTCGCAGTTGGGTCCGTGAGTACAAGCGCTGGCAGCCCGTTCAGCGCTACGGGCTGCCGGATTCGGCTGGTGAGCAGCTCAAGGACCGCAGACAATCCCTGGATCGCGGGTTCGACGAAGACCCGGCCGACGTCGCGTGCGGCCGAGCCTTGGTGCTGAACCACCTGCATCTGCTGCGGGAGCAGCCTGCCGCGACTGTGTATGTGGTCGCGGCGGTGGTGCTGCAGGGCAAGAGCTATGCCGAAGTCGGTAGTGAGGTCGGCCTCAGCGCGGAAGCCGTGAAGCAGCGGCTCTATCGTTACCGCATCGAACTCCAGCGCCGGCAGGCCAACCGGAGGACGTCATGAGCACCAGCTCCGAGAACGAACCCTCTGAGAACGAATCCTTCGTGGCCGAGCGCAGTGCCATCCTCGAATACCTCGCACACCTGCAGATGCTCGCGCCCACCCCCGCGCGGGACGCTGCGATGCGGGAGCTGGGCGCGCTCCCCGCCGACGGCGGCTCTGGGACGACGGACCTCGCCCAGGTAGAGGCTGCACGGCGGAGGTTGCTGGAGTTCCAGGCGCAGTTAGAGACGACCACCCTCGGCACCCTTGAGGCTCGCGGCTTGCGGCAGCGGACTACTTCGCTGGAGGCCGCGGTTGTGGTGAGCCGCAGCGAACACAGTCTGGGGGCGCCTACGGCACCGCACCGACGGGCGCTTGCGATTCTCGCCGACGATCTGCGGCGCCTGCGACAGCAGGCGGGCGTCTCCGTGCGAGTGCTGGCCGAGCGCAGCGGAGTGCCGAAGTCGACCATCGGCGACTACCTCTACGGGCGGGTGATCCCGCCGCGTGAGGCGCTCGCGAAGTTGCTGCAGACCTGCGGGGTGACCGAGCCCGGCGACGTCCGGCAGTGGTTGCGACGGCGCGATGAGCTGGCCGAACCGTTCGAACTGGCCGTTCGCGGCCCGCAGACGGCCGACCACGACCTCCCCGCGGCTGTCGAGGATCCCTCGGACAGGTCGACCGGTGATTCAGCCGTGTCGTCGGACGTCCCCGCGCCGGCGTCGCGGACCACCGAGCCGCAGATGAAACCGAGCTCAATGAAGCCAGTTCCACGGGCGATGAAGCCACCACATGCGGACCCGCAGGCGACGCCGGCGGTGTGGCACGTGCCGCCTGACGTCGGTGAAGTTGTCGGGCGCGACGGTGTGCTTGATGAGCTCGACGCGTTCACTACGGATTCGGCTGGCCTGCCGCGTGCCGAGATGGTGGTGCTCACCGGCGGACCGGGCGTGGGCAAGACGACGGTCGCGCTGCGGTGTGCCCACCGTGCCGCGGGGCGCTATCCGGACGGCGTGGTCATGCTCGACCTGCGCGGTGACGGCCAGGCTGCTGGGCGCACTGCCGCGGACGTCGTCGAGCTGCTCTTAGAACTATTGGATGTCCAGGTCCATCAGATCGTCTCGCCAGCCGTCCGGGTCGCTCGTCTGAGCCAGCTGCTGGTGCAACGACGGATGCTGGTGATCTTGGACAACGTGGCCCGCACAGAGCAGGTTAAGCCCCTGCTGGGCGTCCTCGCGGGATGCACGGTCGTCGTGGTTACCCGCCACCGGTTGCCGGCGCTGGCTGCTGGGACAAGCCCCGTGGTGACGGTGGGCCCGCTATCCGAAGCGGCAGCGCGGGAGCTGCTGGAACAGCGGATCGGGGCGCCGGCCCGGCAGGATCCGGCCGGCACGAGCAGACTGATCCGGCTATGCCGAGGCAACGCGCTTGCGCTGACTTTGGTGGCCGTCCGAGCAGTAACGCGGACCGGGATACGGTTGACGACTCTCGCGGAAACGCTACGCGCCGCTGACACGCTGCTGGACCTGGGCAGCCACGGCGACGGGCTCGACTCGACCCTGCGGTCGGCCTTCACTGTGTCGGTTCAGGGGCTGGGCGCTGCCGAACAGCGGACCTTCTCGATGATCGGGCTCCATCCCGGCGTGGAGGTGACGCCGGAGGCGATCGCGGCGGCGGACGGGCGTCCGGTGTCCAACGTGCGCCGGTCGCTGGACGTGCTGGTCGCCGCGCATCTGATCGAGCGAGTTTCCGACCTGGACCGTTACCGGGTGCACACGCTGCTGCAGCTGTACGCGGCGTCACTGGCCAGGACGCTGCCCGACTTCGAGCTGGCGCGGCGCCGGCTGCTGGAGTTCTACCTGCTGACCGCGTTCGAGGCGCACCAGCTCGTCCGCCCACGTCGTCGTCGCCCGGAGATGTCACAGATCAGCGACGGCGTCGTCGCCGTCCGGTTCGCCACGCCGGCGGGGGCACGGCAGTGGTTCCTGCGGGAGCGCAGGGCCCTCACCTCGTCGGTCGAGCTCGCCGAGCGTGCGGGGTTCCACGACATCGCATTGACGCTGCCGTCGCTCACGGCGGACGTGTTCGACCAGTACGGCTATTTCAATGACATCATCAGGGGGTTCACGGTCGCGGCATCCTCGGCCGCGGCGGTCGGCGACGTGTACGCGGAGGCGTCGAGCCTGAACGACCTCGGCCACACCCTGCTGCTGATGGGGCAGGAATCGCGAGCTGAGCCCTATCTGGAGGCGGCGTTGCGCCTGGCCGACGCTCACGGTATCGGGATCGGCCGGGTGACAGCGATGCTCAACATGGCTCGGCGGCACCTGCACGCTGGCCGGATCACAGAAGCGGTGGAGATGTCACGGGAGGCGCTGGTGGCCGCGCGCGAGCTGGGTGACCCGGAACGGTACGCGGCGGCGCTGCACCGCCTCGCGGACGCGCTGCTGGGACAGCGCGAGCACCATGGTGAGGCGCTCGAGCTGTATCAGGAAGCGCTGGCGCTGCGCGAACGCAACGACGACGGACCGGGGTGCATCCGGACCCGTATCGCGCTGGGGGATCTGCTGACCAGGATGGAACGGCACACGGAAGCAGACGAGCAATGCCGCAAGGCGTCCGCGCTAGTTGCGAGAAAGCACTACCTGCCGTCGGCGGCGAAGCTGAACACCGTGTTGGCGCGACTTCGTCACGCGGAAGGCCAGGACCGCGCTGCCCTACGTCACGCTCACCAGGCTATGGAGCTTGCGGACCGATCGAGGCACGCGACGAGCCGTGGGCGGGCGCTGGACACACTGGCGACGATCCTGCGAGACCGGGGCAACGTGGAGGACGCTCGCGCGTTGTGGTTGCGAGCGGCGCAGCTGTTCCGCGGCCGGGAATGGATCGGGCAGGCGCTGCGGATCGAGGGGTTGCTGGCAGAGCTGGATGCCCCGCTGGACTCGCGGGCTCACGAGGGCGATTCGCGGGTCCGCGAGAGCGTGGCTGACATCGTGGGGACTCCGACTTCGCGGTTGTCGCTTTCGTGAGACCGGCGGACTCGTGGAGCGCGGCACGCGCCGCGAGGTTCCCGGGGGTGCCGTTATCGCCATCGTCGTCAGTGTCGGAGACGTTGTCGTCAGCGGCGGCGTGGAGTGGTGGTTTCGTCGGTCGTGTCTGTCAGGAGTGCAGCAGATGCCCTGGCCGTTGCCAGCTTCGAGTGGGCGACGATCTGCTGACGTGACACCTTCGGGTGAACCCCCTTCACGATCATGGCCTGGGCGGCGTGGTGGAGGTGGAGGGCGCGCGAAACGGCGCGCGTCCCGGTCCCGTTGGGAAGGAGGGTCACCTGGTGACGTACCTGGTGACCGCGTTTGCTGCATCGGTCACGTCGCTGACCGGCCGCTGGCTGTGGTGGACGCTCGCGGACGTGGTCCGCGGGCTGTACCGGCTGGCCGCGCAGCGCCACATCGTTCTGCTCGCCATGCGTGTGCTCGCCGCCGGTGGCGATGTCGAGTGGCGCGTGCGCGGTCGCGGGCTCGACGTGCGAGTCAGCAGCCGCCCGGCGGCCCCGAGTGGGCCGCCGACGGCGACGTGAACGCCGATGACCATCCGCTCCCGCAGGACTGCGCGCGAACGCCGGAGGAACTGGCCGAGTACCGGGATTTCTTCCGCGACAACCGCGGCTATCTCCTCTGGCACGTCAGGCGGATGATCCCCGGCCACGACCATGTGCTGGTCGCTGACGAGGCGCTGGTGCGGGTCTGGGCGACTTGGCGGCAACCAGAGGGGCCGCGACTGGCGTGGGCGTTGTCGATCGCGAACAACCTTGCTCGCGATCTCCGGCGCCGCACCCGGGAGTTCGCCGACGAGGTCCTTGAGGACACCGTCCCGCTGTGGACGACTCCAGTGGACGCTGAACAGCATTTCGAGCTGCGCGAGACGCTGCAGTATGCGGCGGAGAATCTCCCGCCGAGGGAGTTCGCGGCGATCCTGTTGCAAGTTTTGGGCTACACCACGATCGAAGTGACCGAGCAGATCGGGGCTCGGCCGGACTCGGTCCGCCGCTACCGCAGCGACGGGCGCAAGAAACTGGAGGATTGGCGCAGTTGCGGCCGCCCGCAGCCACGTACTGGTCCGGGCCTCGACCCGGGCCGGGGAGGAGCATCCTGATGAACCCATCCCAGCACCAACGCCAGGAAGAACTGCGGCAGCTGAGAAACCGTCTGCGCGCCCTTCCCGGTGGAGAGCCCCCCGCGATGCCGAATGGGTCATTCGGGAAAGCGACGGTGACCAGATCGCTAGCTGAGGGAGACATCGTGCACCTGCTCGCCCAGCGGGAGCTTGCCGGCGGGCAGCTCTCCCACTTTGACCCCGCCGCGCTTCCGCTGTCCTTGCACCCCGCCGGCGTCGCCAACGTCTGCGGCGGTGCGAGCGAGTCACGCCACGTCGACGAAGAATTCCTCGCGCTGGCTGACGCGGCGCGCGCCGAGCCCGGCGGCGCGCTGATCGTCGTGGTCCGGCTTCCGGATTGCACCGCCGGCGGCCCCCTGACCGATACCGAGGTCGAGCAGCTGCACGGGGCGGTCGCCAAGCGGGTGACCGCAACGCTGGGGGATCCGCGCCAGGTCCAGCTCAGCGGTGACGGCTCAGATCTGCTTGCCCTGGTGCCCGGCCGGCACATCGATCGGAACTTTCAGCGTCGGCTATCCCAGCTAGCTGAGGCTCTGGTCACGCCGGTGCTGGTCGGCGGGCGCTACGCGCCGGTCCGTGCTCACCTGGCGCTCGTGCCGCTCACAGCCGACGCGGACCTTTCTGCCGCTGTGGCCTTGAGGGGCGCCCGGGCTAGGCTGCCTGTGCTCGAGCCCCTGACCTGGACAGCGCCCACGAAGGCCGTGGACGTGAGTCCTGATGACCTCACTGAGCGGGCCGGGTTGCTGCTGCGGGCCCGCGCGGCCGTCGCAGCAGGGCGGTTTGTGCTCCTCTACCGCGACATCCACAGCGTCAGCGAGCCTGGCGTCGCCGGCGGTCGCGCGATCCCGATGTGGATCGACACCGACGGCACCGAGCATCCCTTCACCGAACTCGGTGACATCGCCGATGCCACCGGGCTCATCCGGGAAGTCTTCGACCACACGCTGCCTGCGCTGTGCCGCGACCTGCTGCTGTGGCGGGCCGCCCGGCGCCGCAGCACCCCGCACGTGCTGCTTGACATTCCAGAGCTGCTGCTGCGGGAGCGCTACCTGCAGGACCGGCTGGCTGCGGTCTTACAGGCGGGACCGGTGCCACCGTCGCTGCTGATTCTCGGCATTCCGGCTGCGGCCCTGGCCACCGTTCAGGGGATCGACGAGCACCTGCACCAGCTCAGCGACATCGGAGTCCAGCTGGCCATCAACGGCTACGGCGACACCCACACCCCGCTTGCAGTCCTGGCCCGGCGACGCTGGCACCTCGCGATCATTCCTCGCGCGGTGCTGGCCAAACTCGAAGACCGCCATCCCGACGGCGTCGACGCCGAACGCGTCGTCATCCGGGCGCTCGTCGACGTCGCCGACCAGCTCAAGGTCCGCGTGCTTGCTGACGACACCGCGCTGCCTGTGGCCCGCCGCTATCTGCTCAACGGCCTACACATCCCGCCACGCGTTCCCATCACCGCGGTCGAACTGGCCGAACGAGCGTGGATCGAACTACCTGATTTTCCGCCGGAGCGTTGTGAACCAGGCAACTTCTCCGCCCCTACCTCGCGACCCGGACATGCGGTGCCCGCGCAGCGGGCGGATCGGTGAACTACGCATTGCTGGTTGTGACGGTGGGAACCGACCGCGGTTGTTCCTGGGTTGTGACCGCAGTCGGCAGCGCGGAGCTTGATCAATGTCGGTGAGAAGTGACCACGGTCTGGATCCTTGTGTCTAGTCCCCGCCCGTCGCGAATCGTGCGTGGCCGGGGTCGCGTGCAAGGCAGGACGCGGGGCGGGGACAATCGGCATCATGAGTGTCGAGATCGAGTTGGTCGACGGTCCCGCGGGCCAACGCCGCATCGTCATCGACAGCGATCCATTCAACCCGCGCGAAACCGTCGAGATGCAGCAGGAGCCCAGCGCCCGGGCTCTCGATCCCGCAACGCCGCTGCCGCCCGGCCGGCGCCTCCTTTACCGCCGCGCCGAACCGAGCCCAGACGACCACGGCCCGCTCTGGCGCTACCGCTTTGAACGCGAACTTCCTCTCTGAACACTCCGTGCTGGCGGCCGGGCTGGCCGCGCCCGAGTGGCGATTGCGGCAGGCGAACGAGCGTCGGTGGAGTTCGACGTCGCCATGAAGCTGGCCCGCACCGACGCGCTGGTCTACCTCGATTCGATGCCTGGGGGTCACAGTAACGCTCGCCGAGATCGGGCGGATATGCCCTAAGCTGAGTCAAGATCTGCTTTGAGGTCGTCGGGTGTGGGTTAGGCGGTAGGATCCGGTGCCGGTCTCGATGATGTTGCCGCCGAGGGTGAGCCGGTCGACGATGGCGGCGCAGAGCCGCGGGTCGGTGAAGGTCTTCGTCCAGCCGGCGAAAGACTCGTTGGAGGCGATCGCCTTCACCACGGTGCGGCGGCCGACGTTGTACTTGCGCTCCAGAGCTCGCCCGACATCCTCGACCGCGCGTCCCGGCGGATTGCCGACGGCGGTTGTGAGCTAAGCATGATGGGAGGCGGCGCGGTTGGCGTGTTCGCCATGCACGCACGCATGTGACTCGCCGCTGGCCGCCAGGCGCACCGGGCCCGCGAGATGGTGATGGTTGGGAGGGGAAGGGACCGGCAGGCAGATAAGGATTGTCAGGGGAGCCGGTTCAGCTGTGTGGTGTTTGCGCGGCGGTGTTTTCCGCTGTCCAGGCGTGGCTTCGTTTGTCGTCTTCGACGAGGTCGGCGCGGACTCGTCGAATCTTCTCAATCGTACGCAAGGCTTCCGCATCGGGATCGGACATGTTGCGTACGCCGTGTGCGGCGGCTTCCGCGCCGCTGTCGAAAAGGGGTACTGGCGACTGGTAATTCACCGTAGCTTGCGCGGTTTCCGGGGTGATGCGGCCGGAGATGACCGCGAGCCGCAGGGCGAGAAGTTCGTCGCCGTCGTGGCAGCCGGCCCAGCCGGCGCAGATGCGTCGGCGGGTGTCGTCAGTGTCGTTCTGGTGACATTGGAACAGGCCACCCGGCTGCGTTCCTGTTTCCGTATCGTAGCGAGGGAGCTTTGCGTACTCGCTCACGTGCCAGACTCCCGAGGGGACGTCACGCCGGTAAGGGCAGGAGACGCATGGTCTCGGCGCAGGAGGTCCGATCTCGTTGTCGTTCACGCTCAGCCTCCGTATCGTGGGCGCATCAACGGTCGCCTGCACTTCCGGTTATCGTCCAGCAGTCTCCCATAATGGCCTTCGGCGGGGATCGTCGGCGTCGATGGCACCTGACAGGTCTCCGTGGTGAAGCGGGCGTCCGAAGCGTCGTTGGCCGACGCGCCTCGACGCAGCGCGGGCAGGCTCCCACGAAGTCGTCCACTGGAGACTGGGAGCTGCCGCGGAATTGTTGTGGTGGGTCGATACGGCAGAAGCCAGCTTTCCCCCAAGGTCGATTTCGGCGCTAGCGGTTGGCGGGGGGCGTGCCGTCTCGCCAGACGCATGGTGTGCTGGCGCCGATGTTGAGGCGGCCGGCGGAGGATGCTTCCAGGCTCATGAGGTAGTCGTCTCGTGAGGCGTTGAGGAAGAGATCGTGAGGGCGTTTGTCGGCTTCCACGTGCCAGCCGTTGGCCGCAAACCAGGTCTTCAGCTTGTCGAAGTACGTGGTGTTGGCTGTTTTGTCGATCCCGTCGACCCAGTAATTGACGCTTGTCAGGACTTTGCCGGTGGGCCTGTCCGTGGGGTCGTTGCACTGCAGGGGCTGGGGTCCCTGGTCGGTGAGGTGGAATCCGCCGGGGAAGACGGCGCCTGCTGCGTCCTTGACCATCTTGTCTGCGTTGGCTTGGACCTCGGCAAGTGAGGCGGTCTTTTCCATGTCCCCTTGTTCTCCGCACGCCGACACCGTGAACAGCAGCGCCGTTGCTGCTGCGGCTGCGAGGGCGCGCGTGATGGTTGTCCGGATCCTGGTGTTCATGGTCGGCCTCCGGCGATGACGTTGCCCATTGACCTGAGCGAGTCGGAGCGGGGGAGCCAGTAGTCGCCGTGTGAGGTCAGCGGGTTGGTCGATTCGGACTGGAAGGTTTGTCCGCCGAACCAGGCTGTTGTCGGGTCGGGGCCGAGGGGATCGATCGTGTCGGCGGCGGGGTTGTCGAAGTTGGTCAGGGCGGGGATCGGGTCGGTGGGTGCTTTGGTGGAGTAGAGGTGCTGGCCGACTTGGTCGGGTGGGATGCCGTCGAGGCGCAGGTCGCCTGCGTGTTGGACGCCGACGCCGGGGCTGGCGACCATGACGAGGTTGTCGGCGGGGAGTCCGAGGTCTCGGGCGGTTTGTCCGACGACGGTGGTGCCGTAGCTGTGCCCGATGATCGTCGTGTTGACCTCGCCGGGCTGGTGGGTGGCGCCGAGGCCGTCCTGGAAGCGGCGGAGTGAGGTTTCGGCGTGGTCGGCGTAGCTGGTGCTGGCGGCGTCGACGAGGGTTTGCGGGGCGTCGTAGCCGGCCCAGGTGATGACCGAGGTCGAGGGTGATCCGGCGCGTTGGGCGGCTTGGACCATGGCGTCGGAGCGGTTGATGTCGGTGGCCATGCCGTCGTTGATGCCGGCGGTGGTGCCGGGGACGTAGGTGGCGACGTTGACGGCGGTGTCGGGGTTGCCGATGGCGATGATGGCCTGGCCGGAGTTCTGGGGGTTGATGCCGAGCAGGTAGGCGTGGGGTTGGCCGGGCAGGGGGTTGGTGAGGCGGTCGTTGATCTGGTCCATCCCGGTCAGTGTGCTGTTGAGGCGGTCGCGTTGCCGCTCGAGGTCGAAGTACTCGTTCTGCTGGGTGGGGTCGCTTTGGTTCAGGCTGTCCATCCGGTGCTGCAGTTCGTCGCGTTGGCGTGTGAGGTCGTCGTACTGCTGGGTGAACACGACGCGGTTGGCTTTGTCGCGGATGTCGGCGGGGATGCCGTCCATGGCGCCGAGGGCGGCGGGCCGGTCGTGCAGCAGCATCGCCTGGCCGGCGGGTGACAGCGAGTTCCACCAGGCGGCCGCCTGGGACGGTGTGGCGTTGGGTGGCGGTTCGGGCAGGGTGAGGCCGGGGTCGCGGGCGCCGTCGGCGGCCGCGGCGGTGACGGTGGTTTCGTCGCCGGTGCCGAAGTCGCCTTCCTGGGCCCGCTTCAGGACGGAGGCGAGGTCGGCGTCGATGTCGTCGGCGGTGCGCAGCGCCTGGGTGACCGCGTCGGCGACCTGGGTGCGGATTCGGGCGCGGTCCTCGGGATGGATGTCCGGTGGCGCGTGGCCCGCGGGGAAGGTGTCGATGAGGGTGCCGTCCTCGGCGATGCGGTAGCCGTACTTGGCGGCGAGGGCTTCGGCGTTGGTGATGGCGTGCTGCACGCCGGTGATGGCGTCGGCGGCCTGGCCGATCGCTTTGGCGACGACGCTGGCGCCGGCAGCCATCTTGTCGATCCGGGTAAAGAGGCTGTGGTGGGCCGAGCCGGCGGTGTCGGCGGCCGGGCCGGACCAGCCGTCAACGGGCATGATTTTGCCGAAATCGTCACCTGAATGGGTGAGGATGTGGAGTCGTTGCTGCACGGTCTGGAAGATCTCGTCGAGTTGCGCGGCGTTCCACCGTTTGACGTCGGAGAGCGCGACCATCAGCGTGGCCCGTGCAGTCGGCCGGCGTCGGTGGTCGCGGTGGCGGCACCCTGGTCGCCGGCTTCGTAGCGGTCCGCGGCGAGGCCCAGGTCGCTGTCATGGCGTTCGGCGTCGCTGCACCAGCCGCGGAACGTCATGCTCCAGCTCGCCCCGAACGAGGCTGCGGCCGGCGCTGCTTGGCCGCCGGGGAGGGCGTCGGTGAGTCCGGTGACGGGTTGGGCGCAGTCGGCGCTGCGCAGCTGGCTGAGCGCGTCGGCAATGGCTCGTCCGGCGGCTCGGAGCGCGTCAGGCACCGTCCGGAATCCCACTGTGTTCCCTCCCCGTAGTCGCGAAATCACCCTACGGGATATTTGTGGACGGCTTCAACGCCGCGGGGTCACCCGGGAGGTCGATGAAGGCAGGTCAGGGGCCTCTACCTAGATCAGGTTGAGTAGAAGCACTCAGCTGGGCGGTTCCCCCATCCGACTGGCCTCGTCGGATGGGCTCTCTGGAGGCACAGCGGGCTCCGTGTTGAGCGTGGCCGCGGCTGCGTCGAGCAGTTGAGCGAGTCGAGCTGCGGAGGCTGGTGGGACGGTGCCGGCTCGGGCGGCTGCGCGTACTCGGTCCGCCGCTGAGGCGATCGTTGCGGAGATGTCGCCTGGGGCAAGGTCAGAGCTGGGCGTGGGGTCGGGGGAATGCGACGGTGGTTGCATGGCAGCTTCTTTCGGTGTGTGAAGAGGTGGTCAGGGGGACTGAGGTGGACGTCGTTACTGCGGTTGCCTTGGAGGCCGGCCCCGACCACGCAGCTCGACGCCGGCTTCGAGCAGCATGCGTTTCGTGATGTCCCGGCCAAGTCCGAAGGCTTTCCCGGTGTCCTGGATCGATTTGCCGCTGTGGTAGGTCTCGACCATTCCCGGCGGCGCGGACGGTGTCATCGGTTGCGGTGCCCGGAAGATGACGCCCTGTCGTTGCAGGACGGTACGCAGTGTCCGGTAGCTGCCGTCGAAGTCGGCCAGCAGAGCGTTGAGCGTGGCGCCGGCGAGGTACCGGCGTTTCAGCTCGGCCGCCTCGTCGGCCGGCACACCCTCAGGGCGTCGGAGTGTCCGTCTGCCGGGAGCGTGCCGCTGGTCGGTGTCGTTCACACGCATCAGTGCTGCTCTGCTCGGGCGGTGCCTGAGCGAAGGAGACGGGTGTACTTCTGCACCGCGTTGGTCTGGAGTGTGAAGCACCAGCCGGTCCAGTCGTCCTCTTCGGTCTGGCCCTGCTCTCGCAGGCGTTCACCGGCCAGCCGGAACATTTCCGCGTTGTACCGGTGAAACTCGATCATCTGCCCTAGTTCGGCGTCTGGTCCGGGGTTGCGGGTGTTCATGTCGCGCTGCGCAGCCGACAGCGTTTCCGGGACCACGGTGACCTCGGTGGTCATGATGTGACCCGGTGCGCCGGTCGGACGTCTGTTCCGACGGCGAGGCTGATCGTTAATTGTCGTTGGCAGTGACTGCCTTCGCGATGTGCGATCGGCTTGACAGGTAAATTCCACAATGGACTCCAGATGATGTGGTGGGTCAGAGTTGGTCGTGCAGTTTGTTGGCAGCAGCGAGGTCCCCGGCAGCGCCGGGGCCGGCGTGGCTGAGCCGCTGGATGAGGTCTTCGGTGATCCGGCGGGCCACGCTGGTGTCGGCGAGTGCGAGGCGGGCGCGGGCGGCCGCCAGGTCGATGCCGGCCCGGTAGCGCGGGGCGGCGGTGGTGCCCAGCAGGGCATGAGCGCGGCCCACGGCTGCCAACGCTGCCCTCGGCTGTCGGTCGGCGGTGAGGGCGTCGGCCAGGTAGGTCAATGCTCGCGCCGCGCTGACCCGGTGCCCCGATCGGGTGAGCGCGCCGGCGGCGGTGTCGAGGAAGCGGATGGCGTCGGCGGGATGGCCGAGGGCCAGGTGGGTTTGGCCGATGCGGCGCTGGGTGAGGGCGTGGCCGTGGTCGTCGACGACGCTGCGGTAGTGGCGCAGGGCGGTGGTGAGCTCGTGCAGTGCCTGCTCAGGGTGCCCGGCGGCGAGGTGCACACGGCCGCTGTGGGCGTGGACCACGGCACGAATGCTCGGCTCGGCGATGTCCTGGGTGAGGGTGATCGCGGCAGCCGCGGCGTCAGCGGCCTCGTCAAGGTGGCGGAGGTCGGCCAGGGCCGAGGCTTCGCGGGCGCGGAACACCGCGGCGATCGGCTGCCGGGTGTGCTGCGTGAGGGTGTGGCCGGCGTGCTGGACGTGGGCCACGTCGTCGTGGTGGTAGGTGCTGCGGGCCAGATGCCAGATGGCTTCGGCGAGCTCGACGGCGATGTCGAGGCGCCCCTGGTCCACAGCGGCGGTGAGGGTGTTGCGCAGAACGCGGTGTTCCCAGGTGTACCAGTGCAGCGCGCGGCGCCCGTCGCCGTGATCGTGTGGCACGGTCTCGTGCGTGGCCGCGGCGCTGGCGGTGGCGGAGTACCAGTCGATGAGGCGGGTGTTCTGCGCGGACCGGGCCGGGCCGGGTACGTGGGCGCGCCGGTGGGCGGCGTGCTGGCGGGCCCAGGGCACGAGCGTGTAGCGGTCGCCGGGGGAGTGATGGTCGAGCAGGCGAGCGGCGTGCAGGCGCTGCATGGCCGCGGTGGCGTCGGGTTCGCTGATGCCGAGGGTGGCGGCGATCGGGAGTGCGGTGGTGTCGGGCCCGGGGTGGTCGGCGATCAGTTCGTAGACCTGCTGGATCGGTGCGGGCAGGTGTGCGTAGGTGATGCTCACCGGCGCCACCGCCGGACGTCCCCGCAGGTCGACGCGCGGCGCGATGCGGTAAGGCTCCGGTGTGGTGGGTGCGCGCAGCGAGCGCCGGAGCGGGGTGTCGGGCGTGAGCTGGGTGAGCTGTGGCCTGCTGAGCGCGGGGTGGGAAGGAGTTCGACGACCGGCCACAGTGGGACCATCGCCGCGGCGTAGAGCCACGTCCGGGTTCGCAGTTGGCGGTAGGCCAGTGGCGCGGACGCCGGTCTGGTGCGGGCGGCGCGCAGCTCGCTGCGGGCGACGTGGAGCCCCACCGCCGGGTAGGGCGAGCAGATCAGCAAGGTCAGCAGGAAGTCCATGGACGGCGTCGTTTCGAGAGCGTGGCTGATGGGGCGGGGACAGCCATGGCCGGCATTAGGCGGGTGAGGACGCTGTGGTCCGGCCCGTCGGTGGGGTCAACACCGGTACCGCGTTCTTGGCGCGGCCCGCGCGATGGTCGGGGGGAGCCGGCGCGGGCGGGCGGGGCTCGGGCTGGTCGATGTGGGTGGTGGCACTGTCGAGCCAGTCGCTTTGGCTAGCCGCGCGTCGGCGGTGGCCCGGACGGCGGGATGGGGCCGTGTGGCCGCGGCGTCGGGGTGCGCCGCGGCCACACCGCCCCGGGGGCCGGGGGTCAGCTGATGGGGGCGGCGGCCGGTGCCGTGTGTGTGGTGGCCTGGGGTGTGCCGGGCAGCAGCTGGCGGACGTGGCGGCCGATCCACGGCGCGTAGGCGGCGATGTCGTTGTAGATGGTGGGTGAGGCGCCGCAGTAGGGGGTGGCGCCGCGGGAGACGGTCCCGATCAGGTACCAGGTCGGTCCGTGCTTCTGCAGCAGTCCGGAGCCGGAGTCACCGGAGCAGGCGCCGCCGCCGGTGGGCGGGACACCGCCGCAGAGCTCGTCGGCGCCGATTCCGCCTGCGGCGCAGTTCTTGCTGGGCAGCAGCGGGATGTCGAGCTGGGCCAGGTCGGCCGGGGCCGGGCCGCTCCAGGTGGCGGGGTCGACGTTGCGGGTGCCCCAGCCGATCGACCGTGCGGACTGGTGAAGCTGGGCGGGGGCGATGCGGGCGGGGCGGATGCCGTCGAGGTGGCCGATGAGGCGGATCAGGGCCTTGTCCCAGATCCAGCCCTGGGCGTCGGGATAGCCCCACTTCCACTCTTGCGGGACATCGATCTTGTCCGCGCGGCGGACGAGGCCGCCGTGGAGGCGGTTGGTCGAGCCGAACCGGGCGTGGTAGATCGCCGGGTCGCCGCGGTCGATGTCCGGCTCGCCCGCGGCGGCACGGAAGGACTCGAACCGGGCCTTGACCTGGGCAGGCATGCGCGCCTGCACGGAGGGCGGCGGCTGGTTGGTGACGCAGTGCGCCTGGGTCAGGGCCACCGAGGCGGGGACGCCGGTCTCGGTGTAGCCCTCAGCGAGGAGGGTGAGGCCGCAGGAGTGCCAGTCCGGGTCGCCGTGGGCGAGCAGCTGCAGTGACCCGGCGCCGGCGTAGGCGACTGGTGCCAGTTCGCCGCCGACGATCTGCGGCGAGGCGATGTCCGTCGGCGGCGGTGCCGCGGCAGTCGCGGCGGAAACACCGGCCAGCATCGGCAGCAACGCCAGCGCTACGGCGGCGGCTTTTCTGAAACGCACGAGCAGGAAGTTCCTTTCACGGTTGAGGTTTCGACGTGGTCGCGGATGTGCGCCCACGTCGCGTGCACGGTGGATACCTCGCGGCGCACGAGGTGCGGGTGTGCGCCGCCAGGCGCCACGGATCTCCCGCGCACCTGGGAGCCGGTTTCTTGACTCCCGTTTGCACGAGATGACTGGCCACCCCCGGGGTGACCGGTCGTCCGGTCCCGGTGCCGTCGAGCGGGGGGCGTGTTTCGTGACGGCACCGGTTCCGGATTCCCGACCGTCCGCAGTCGGGGGTACGGACGGTCGGGAAGTCAGGTTCTGTCCGGGCGCCAGGGAGGTTCCGGCAGGCTGCTGTCCGAACCGGGTTTCTGGGCCAGGACTGCGGCGGCGAAGTTGCCGCACACGGGCGGGTCTGTGGGCGGCCCGTCGGGATACCAGGCGAACGCCGGGCCGATCCCGGGTGGCAGCAGCGCGGTGCCGGCGATCATCGCTTCGATTTGTTCGTGGGTGGCGAGACTCCCGGTGCCGGGGCCGTGAAACTGCAGGGCGTCTTCGAACTCGAGGGCTTGGGCGGCGAGGTCGGGGTGGTCGGGCAGGAACAGGTGCGTCAGGGCTAGGAAGGCACCGGCGGGGAGCCGAGCGAGGTGGGCTTGCACCAGCTGGGCGACATCGGTGCGGCTTCCGCCGTGGTAGGACAACATCGGGCCGAGCAGGAGCGCCACCCGGTCGTGTTTGGCAGAGACAAGGCCCGGGTTTTCGCTGGCCGTGTTGTAGAGCTTGTTCCACATCGCGGTGGGATCCCAGGGCTCGCCCTGGACTGCGTGAACGCCGTTGTCGACATCGGCGACCGTGCGCAGGTGGGCCAGCGTCAGCGGGTCGCGTTCGACGTAGATCACGGCCGCGCGTGCGCTGTTCTGTCGGCGGTTGTGGGTGCTGACTTCACTGCGGCGGATGATGGAGTGTAGGTCGTCCTGGTCGTCGATGTGGGGCAGGCCCGCACCGGCGACCACGATGGCACTGACGTTTTGCCGGGCAACGAGGTAGGTGGCTGCTCGGTCGAGGAACGCCCGCTCGGACCGGAACACGAATCCGGCATTCGGGATCCGGGCGGTGAGCCGGCGTGCGGCGGCGTATTCGTTGTGGTGCGCGAATTTGATGCACGGGACGGGATAGTTGTCGCTGTTTCTGGCTTCGCGGAAGGCGTCGTAGAGGTAGGCGAGATTGATCCGGTCCCGGTCGGTGCCGCACGCCCGCCACCACCACGATGCCTGATCAGGTGTGTACGTGGTGGAGGCGTGTGGTGTGGTGTCCGTTGGTGTCATGGGTGTACCGGTGCTTCGGCGGTCAGCAGGATGGTCAGGCGCGCGATGGGCAGGTGGCAGCGGTCGGCCAGGACTGCGAGGTCGTTGAGGTTGAGGCTGCGAAATGGTGGTTCGCCGACGTTGAGTAGGTGCTGGGCCCAGCGGGCTGCGGGACCGAGCGCGTCGTGGTGGGTGGCGGCCAGGGCGGCGATGTCCACGGTCAGGTCAGGGTTGAAGGCGATGCGTCGTTCAGCGTGGGCCAGCAGTTCGGAGGGGCGCAGCTGGTAGAGCAGGGCGGCGTCGCTGAGCTGGCGCAGAGACATGGAGCGGGTGGCTTTCTCCCAGGTGGCGAGGGCACGGGGTGTGACCCGGCCTTGGGACCAGGCGGCGATCGCTGGGCGGGACCAGCTGCGGTTCTCTCGCTGTTGTTGCAGTTCTGCGCCCACGGCGCGGGCTAGTTCGCCGGTGTCGGTCGTGCTCATCAAGATCGTCCAAGGCGTGCTGGAGGGGATGGATGGTGTGGGGTGCGTCGGGGTCGCGGGTCGGCCAGTGCCGTATCCGGGTGGTCGGGGTGTGGGAGTCGAGGTAGTCGTGCAGTGGCCGCTTGCGGACGGTGGTCCACCAGTAGGTTTCGGGTCTCGCGCCGTCGGTCACTGGCATGCCGTCTCCCGGCCTTCGGGGTCGTCGGTGCCTGTGTCGGTGCCGGCGTCCCGGCGGCTGCATTGGGGTCTTCCGCAGGTCACGTCGGCGGAGGTGGCGCGGTACCGCGGGGTGCGTGACTGTGCGGCGGCGACGATGTCGCGGTGGGTGTCGGCGGATCCGCAGGCGGGGGCGCAGACGCCGGTGGTGTCGAACGTGGCGGTGTGGAGGGCGTGGATGCGGGGGTGGTTGGTGGAGGGGGAGCGCAGGACGGTCGCGGTCGGCCGGCTGGATAGGGGCGCCGAGTGTCGGGCACGTGCGTGCTGCTGCTGGGCTTGCTCGCTGCCTGCGTTGCTCACCGGGGTTCACCGCCTGGATGCCTAGCGCCGTCCGCGGCGTCGGTGACGGTGTCGTGGCGGTGGCCGAGCGGGGTGATCTCGGCGATCGCTGCCGGGGACAGCCCGGCGGAGATGCGGTATAGCTGCGCGGCGGTCTGTGCGCAGCCTTCGGCGAACGCTTCGACTTCCCGGGCCACCGTGTCCCCGCTCACCGGGTCGGCCGCCACCTGCTCGGCGAGGCGCAGCGTGGTCCGCAACTCACGGACCGCTTCCTCCGCGAAGGCGCGCGGGTCGTCGGTGGACGGTTCGCGACGGGCGTAGGCGTGCATGATGACCCGTGCTCCGACCCCGACCAGGTCGTGGCCGAGCTTGCGGTAGGCGGTCCAGTCGTGCCGGTCCCGCTCGGCGTAGGCCAGTCGCATCAGCGCGTCGGTGTAGGCGGCGGTGACCAGGGCGAGCAGCGTGATCGGCGGTGCGCCTGGCTTGTCGGGCACGGGTAATCGCTGTGGGGCGTCAGTCATCGGTGTGGTCCAGCCGTCGGGTTGGCGGTTCGTCACGGTCAGGCGGCGGATCGGGGTGCCCGCCTGGTTCCAGCTGGAGAGAGGCGGTGTGCATGGCGTCCACGAGGCGCTGGTACATCGAGGCTGCGTGGGTCGACGGGATGAGGTGCGGGTCTTCCCAGCCGTGCAGCCATGCGGTCATCCAGGCTTGCGCGTACTTCAACGCATGCGCCTCTTCCGAGCTTGCGCGGACGGCTCTCAGCGCGTCGCCGATGGCTGCTGCGACGTCGTGGAGCTTCTGGCGAGCCTTCTCCTCGGAGGCCGGGTTGTGCCAGTCGATGTCGGGCAGGTCGGCCAGCGCTTGCCGTGCGCGGACGATGGCGAGCTGCCGTCGTGCGCGTCGCTGAGCCCACGGGGACTTCACGGCGTCCACATCCGCGGAGCCGAGCCGATCACGACGCAGGGCGCGAGCGGGGAACTGGGTACGGGCAGGTCGACGAGCTGGTAGAGGATGTCGAGGGCGTCGCCGTCGGATTCCCAGCCTTTCCCGCCGGCGTGGTCGACGCGGAGGGCGGCGGCGTCGGTTTTGCTTTTGATGCGGAGCGCGTCGACGAAGCCCTCCTCCTGCCACGTGAACGAGGTGGTGATCCGCTCGAGAACGCCGGCGGCGTCAAACTTGGGGAGGAGCTTCCAGCGGCGATTCAGCAGGATGGTGAACAGCTCGATGGCCGGCTCGTCCCAGAGGAACGCGAACGGACTCCTAGCGAGCGTGGTCATCGCTGATCACGTCCCGAGCGGTCAAGCTGCGCACCGCGGGCAGCAGCGTTCCGCCTGCCCTTCAGTGCTGCCTGCTTTCGACCGGTTGCCCACTGTTGGGTCAGGCCGATGGTGAAAGCGATGGCGAACAGGGCGGTGAAGGTGATCGGCAGCAGCGTTGCCAGCGATTCGAAGTCCACTGTCATCGTGTGCTCCTCACATCGGTGGCATGCTCACTGCGGCGAGGTTGAGAGGTGAACTTCGCCGCAACCGGTTCGATAAGAGGGTCACTGAGTGTGGCAAAGGCAGATGACATACAAACACCACCGTAAATTGCATAGGCGACGTCTCGCAGCCCTCTCAACGCCGCCATGCGCGACCACTCCCGTCCCGTTTTTCCTGTTCAGGGGCAGTTCTGCGGCCCCGAGATATGACGCTACGATCAGTAGAGAGCAACCAGAACGGACCGCGAGTACGGGTGCCGTTCGACCGGAATCGATCTGACCAGGAGTGTCCATGGGCAGAAGATCGGCAACCCTGACCGGTGGTCAGGGTTCCCGCGCTGCCGGCATCGTTTCCGGTTACGTACTCAAGCTGGCCCGTCAAGCTGCGGGGTTGACACAAGAGCGGTTCGCGGAACGACTTGTGGTGGACGTGAGCACCGTTCAAGGGTGGGAGTCGGGACGTCGTGCCCTCTCCGCGATGAACGCGGGTGACTTCGTCCGGCTGTGTGCCCGCCTGCCCCGACTCGGCGCACCCCCGTCCACCGGTCGGCACCTTCGCGCAGCCATCGAAGCTGATCTAGTCCTCTCGACCGGGATCACCGCCGGTAGCGACTGGGTCGACCCCGACCTACACCCGCTCGCCGCGAGCGTGCACCGCAAGACCCTTACGAACCTGATCACGTGGCCGTTCACCGGAGATCTACCCCCCGAGCTGGCCGCATTCACGTCGAAGGTGCCCCGCCGCGGACCGGTCGCGTCCGGCCCCACGCTCAGCGCCGAGGAGCGCACCCGGTTCTTTGACCACCTGCTGACCGTCGCTGAACGCGGCGTGCACCCCGACGAGGCACTACTACGGCGGCAAGCGGTGTACCTGCTCGGATTCGACCAACGCGCCCAGATCGCCGATTGGCTGCGCCGTGAGTGGGAAAGCGCCGGACGGCGACCGATTGCCGACGGCGACATGACGAGCTTGCTCGGAGCCCGCTCCGCATCGGTCGCACTCGCCTCCACTGGCGACGGGACCCGCCTACACGACTTCGTCGCCCAGACGATCGACACCCGCGCCGAACTGGCCAACATCAACTACTGGGCACACTGGATCGGCGAGCTCAGCGACGACCAGACTGACGACGCGTTCATGGTCGCCGACGACACCAAAGCCTGGTCCGGCGTCCGCCTCTTCCACCACTTGGTGAGCCGTCTCGCCCCGTCCTCGCCGCATCTGCCGCTGAACTTGCACACCATGTACACGCTCGTGGCCAGCCGCCCCACCCTGCTCAAACGGTCCGCCGACCGCGACGCACTCGCTGGGGCACTCGACGTACTCACCTCCGGTGATGTCCTGACTCGCGACGGGCGCGACCAGGTCGCCGGCCTTCACTACGCACTCCGTCTCGCCGACCGATAGGGAGAACACCTCATGCCAGACGAGCCCACCGCCCTCGCCGCGTTCGGGTACGAACTCGGCTTGCTCAAGCGCATCCGCCGGGCGGGATGGTGGCATGTCGGCGTCCGTGACCCCGAGTCGGTCGCCGAACACAGCTTGCGGACCGCTCAGATCGCGGCTCTGCTCGCCGCGGAGGAAGGCGCTAATCCGGAGCGGGCCGCATTTCTCGCGCTTTGGCACGACACACAGGAGTCCCGAACGGGGGATATCCCGCACACCGCGGCCAAATACATGAGCAAGCCCGAACCCCGCGAGATCACCGCCGACCAGACTGCCGCCCTGCCGGACGCCTCCCGCGAGCTGATCAGGACCGCCGTGGACGAGTATGAAACTCGGCAGAGCCCCGAGGCACGATGCGCGAAGGACGCGGACAAGCTCGAAATGCTGCTTCAAGCCGTCGAGTACCGGGAGACTGGTGTTGAGCGCGTCGCCGGGTGGATCGACTCCGCGCGGAAGGGACTCGCGACCGAAACGGCCCGACGCGTCGCCGAAGCGGCCGTGACGCTGTCTCCGCTGGCCTGGCGGGACCGCTGAGACAAAGACGGCACTGCCCGCGGTAGCTACTGTGAGGGGCGGCGTGAGGCCGGTGCCGGTGCTGGAGCGCGTTCTGTCCGAGTTCGACGACACACGCTCGGGGCAAGGCGCAATACTTGACCTGGTTCGCCACGTCCTACTTGCATGCCCGCAAGGTGGGCGATCAGGGCGCGGCTTCTCGCCCGAGCCTGGCGCGAACGGGGTGATGCAGGTCGTTTCGTCAGGAGGCACCGAGCGAGAGCGGATCGAACCCGTTCTCGAGGTACAGGGACTGGCTGGTGTCGACGATGTCGAGGCAGGCCGCGACCCGGCGCGCGAGGTGATCCCGGAGCATCCTCGCGGTCTCGTCGCGGGTGGCGAACTTCAACCGCTTCAGCTCGTGGTTGTCCACGCGCAGCGAGGCGATCAGGTCCTCGTCGAGTACACCGCCGTCGAACACGTGGTTCTCCAGAGCGGGGCGTCCGTCCGGTTGCGGCGGGACCCAGTCCACGACCAGCAGCTGGCCGGGGACCAGGTCCAATCCGAGTTCTTCCTTGATCTCGCGGCGCGCCGCTCTCCACGGAGACTCGCCTTCCTCGAGGCCGCCGCCGGGGATCTCCCATGTCTCGGAGCCGTAGTTCGGCTCGACGAGTAGGACGCGGCCTCCGGTGTCGCGGAAGAGGACTCCGCCGCTGCTGAGCTGCTTGGGCAGCGTGGCGTAGTACTCGGCGGGCGGCAGCCATCGCTGGGTCATGCGCCGCGACGCTACCCATACCGCCGAGCTTGCTCGTGACCGGCGTCGCTTTAGGCGTTGCGCTGCAGCTCGATTAGCAGGTCAGCCTTCATTTCGTAGGCCCGGGCGCAGCGCAGGCATCGCAGGTCGCTGTCGAGGGTCTCGGCGCAAGCGCAGACTAAGCCGACAGCGCGAGCGGGGTTGCCCAGGACCTTCGTGTGCGGGGGAACGTCACGCAGAACAGTGGCGCCGACGCAGATCAGGGCGTAGTGCCCGATCTCGACGCCGCCGGCGACGCTCGCGTTGGCGCCGACGGTCGCCCCGAAGCGCACGACGATCGGCGTCGAGGCCCAATTACCTGGGCCTTGGCGCTGCCCGTCGGGACGGGTCGCGCGAGGGGTGCGGTCTTCGGTGAGCACGGCATGCGGGCTGATCATGACGTCGTCTTCGATTTGCGCGCCGAACACGTCGGCGTGGTTGCCGATTTTGACGCGGTTGCCGATCCGCGAGCCGGCGCCGATGTAGCAGCTCATGCCGAGCGTGCAGCCCTCGCCGATCTCGACGTCGTTGGCGACCTGCGCGTGGTGCCACACCCGGGTCTCGGCGCCGATCCGCGCCCCGGACGCCACGTGGGCACTCGGCTCGACGAGCAGGTGGCCGCTGTCGGCGGTCATGGCATTCCTTTCACAGCGGCGGTCAGGTAGTCGATGAGGTCCCCGAGTGTGGCGGCGCCAGCGAGCACCAGACCCGGAACGGCCCACCCGCTAGCCTGTTGGATGGTGACGGCAAGGGTGAACCGGTCGAGCGAGTCGAAGCCGAGGGCGTCGAGCCGGTGGTCTGCACTCAGGTCGCCGGCACGGTGAGGTCGGAGGGACGCAGCGGCGTCGAGGACCGTGGCGATGGGATCGGCGAGGTGGTCGGGCATGGGCGGGCCTCCAGGCGTTCGGCGAGGGCGAGCAGGGACGGCAGGACTTCGGCGACCGGGGCGCGTGCCAGCAGCCGGGCCGCCGCCTTCCTGATCGGGTCATGACGGGCCAGGAGCGCGGGCAATGAGGCGGCGAGCACAGCCGCCAGCTGCCGTTGTCTGTTACGGCCGCGGTGCCGGCTCGTGCCGGCGAGGTGGTCGGCGAGGCCGCGCAACGTCGCCGGGTTCAGTAGGTCGCCCAGCTGTGGCACAGGCATCGGGCGGTTGGCGCGATAGGGGTGGCAGGCCAGGGAGCCGGGATCGGTGATCTCGTCGGCGAGGAGCTCGGCCAGCAAGGGTGCGAGCAGCACGCCGCACCGGTAGGTCGCGGTCGCCAGCAGGATTCGCGGGTCGGCGGTCGGGCCTATCAGCGGCAGGTGGTCGAGGGTGTAAGGCCGGTACCCGACCTGCGTGCGCAGCAGCTCGGCGCCGGCGAGCCGGTGATCGATGATGCAGGCAGCATCACCGATCAGCACGGCGACCTCGTCTAGCGTCGCCGCGCCGTCGAGCTTCGGGGCGAGGGTGAGCCGGTTGGTCGCGCCGAGGTAGGCCACCCCGCCGGCGCGAGGCACGAGATGGGTGCCACACGCGAACGCCGCGTTCGGGGTGCGGATGGTGTGCGGCGCGGCGAGCGGGGTCCCGACCAGCATGCTCACCCCGCGTCCGGCCAGCACCGGCGGGACGCCCAGGTCGCGGCCGCGCTCGCCCAGCAGCACTGGGATGCCCGCGCCCGCCGCGAGCACGACCTGGCCGCAGGTCACGACCGCCTCGTCCCCGCGACGCAGCCGGACTGTTGCCTGGTCCGGTGTCACGTCAGTGACCGGCGAGTCGTACCAGCGGGCGTTGCGGTGCGCGAATACGGCCGCGTCGAGGGTTGTCAGGAGGCGGGTGATGTCGAGGCTCGGCTCGGTCGGCAGCCACAGCACGACGGCCGCCGCGACGTCGGGTTGCAGACCGTCGACGTCAGCGCCGTGGTGTAGTTCGGCGGGGTGCGACGCGGCTCGCGCCGCCCCCGCGATCGCGGCCACGTCCTTGCGTGCGTCGTCGTCGGCGACGACCCAGGTCCCCGCGATCAGCGGAACCGGCGGGCGCCCGGATACGGCGGCGAGCCCGCTCACCCACGCCGGGTATCGCGCGAAGGCCTTGAGCCGCTGGCCGACCTCCAGGTCGACCCGTTCTGCAGGCTGGGTGGCGTCGACCTCGGCGAACAGCGACAGCATCGCTCCGGCTGCCGCGCTGGCCTGCCCGCAAGCCGCAGCAGGAGGCGGGCCAAGCACGGCGACGGAGAGTCCGCGGGTGAGCAGTTCATGCGCGGTCGCCAGCCCGACCACTCCGGTGCCGACCACGGCGACGTCGGCCGTGTCCCGGCCGCTCACGCCGCGCTCCGCAGCACCTGATGCACCGGAGCGTCCACATCGAAGCGGGCCTTGGCCTGGCATAGCAGTCGCCGCGCCGACACCGCCACACCGTCCTGGGGGCCCAACGCGGTACGTCCGTGCGCGACCCGGCGCTGGTCGACGATCAACAGCTCCCCGCGGCGCAACCGCATCCGCTGCTCGGTGCTCTGCAGCAGCGCGGCGAAGCGGCCGAGCACCGGGAGATGCGCGGCGTTGCGCGGGTCGGTCAGCAGCTTCCCGGCCCAGCGGATCCATGTGCGCCCCTGCGGGCTCCTCCGCCGACGTCCGCGCGCGGACCGCGGCGACGGCGTCGGCGACCGGCGCGTCGCCGGGGGTGGCGTAGTGGACGTTGTTCGACACGACCGTCGGCAACCGCAGGTCGCGGGCGAGCTCGTCGAGCAGGTCGTTGGCTGCGTCGTCGAGGGGCTGGCGGTGGTTGATCAGCTCGACGGCGACGTGGGAGTGCCCGAACCAGTCGACCAGCCGATCCAGCTCGGCCCGCGCGGCGGCCGGGCCGTGCTCGGCGAGCGCGCCGCGGACCGGGCCTTTGCGGCAGCCGGTGAGGACGACGACGTGCCCGGCCAGCTCGTCGACGACCTCCTCGAGGTCGTAGAGGGGGCGGCCTTTCTCGCCGCCGGCGATCTGGGCGTGGGAGATGACGCGGCAAAGCCGGTGATACCCCTCCTGCTGCCGGGCCAGCACCAGCAGGTGCGACCCGGCCGGGTCGGGCTCGCCGGCCTGCGGGGCGGGCAGGTCGAGGGACAGTTCGGCGCCGAACCCGACCCGGACGCCGAGTTCGCGGGCGGCGTCGTTGAACCGGACTGCCCCGTACATGCCGTCGTGGTCGGTGAGCACCAGCGCGTCCAGCTCCAAGCGGGCGGCTTCTTCGACGAGGGCTTCGGGGTGGGAGGCGCCGTCGAGGAAGCTGGAGTTGGAGTGGACGTGCAGCTCGGCGTACGGGGCACGGAGGCGGTCGCCGCCGTCGTCACGGCCGCGCCGGTCGCGCAGGTCCGCCCGGGTAGCCCTCGCGCTTGCGTGACCACGCGGGCGAGTCGCTACCGTCGCCGAGCACCGGTGCCTGGCCGGAGGCGATGCGCTCGACTTCCGACCAGGGCACGCTCGGGGTTGTTGAATTGAAGAGACGGTCCGCGCTTGACCGTTGACCGTTCGTAGCTCATTCCGCACTCTCCTGTCCCTCGCGTTAAGTCGCCGCGGGGAAGACAGCGCTCCGTTCCCGGATGCCATCGTGGGAACGTGTGTTCGATACTATGTTGGCGGCGCGGGCGGTCAAGGTGCCGGCTGTCACATGCGCCAACAGATGATCTTGAGCACTTGTTCGTCGCGACACTGGATGGTCAGCGACTGATCGGGGCGCGTACGCCGTCGACTCGGTTGCGGCGAAGGCGGGGTGTGGCGGCAGCGCAGAGGTGGATGAAGACGTTGAGATCGCTGCCGGGTACCAGCTGGGCCAGGACTACAGCCCAGCCAACGCGGGGTTGCCCACGGCCGTGCCTCGCGTCGGCAAATCGGCGGCCGCTGCCGCGAAGTGTCGGCAGTCCGAACGCGGTAGGCGGCGGAGCGCGGCCGCTGACGCCGCCGAGCACGACCAACGCCGACTTCGACGGCATCACCCAGTCAGCTGATGGCGGAGCCCAGCTGACTGGGTGATGCCAATGCCGCGGTCGACGCGATCCAGCGAGTCGAGACCGTGAACTGCCGGTCCACCGTTCGGCGTCGCAAGAGGAACGGCAGTCGGAGTTTGCTCGGACCGACGGTGCCCTATTTCTCGCTGGGTGTCATCGCGACTGCATCCACAACACCGCTGCGGTCACGATCCCTGTACCCGCTGCAGTGCATACGCCTCTCACCACAGACACGATTGCGATCTGCCTGAGTCTGCGCCACTTGTTGGCGGGTTTCGCCATGTCATCCTCCTCGAATCATGCTGACGACAGTCAGTGTTGGCCGGCGAGGCGGTTCGAAATGCTGGTAACGGACACAGCGGACACGGCGGACAACCTCAGTCGCTGTTCGTGCTGGTCACAGCAGGTGTCCGGGGCAGGTGAAACGGACACCGGACATCGCGACGATAATAAGAACATGCCGACGGGACTGACGCCCTTCCATGAGGAACTGCTCGCGTTGTTAAAAGACGCGAAGCGCGCCCGTCGTCGCAACGGCCAGCAGTGCAGTCTCCGGGAGATCGAAAAGGCGCTGAAGCATTCACCCGGCACGAGCCTGACCTACCAGCGCATCAGCGACTGGACCAGCGTGAAGTCCCAGACAGGTCAGCCGAAGACGCCGGTGCTGCCGAGTCCAGGCAGCAGTGAGGAGGTCATCGCTCTCGTGCGGCTGCTCAGTGAGTGGGCGGGTCGCACGTTGGACAACGAGCACGAGCACGAGTGGCGCACCCTGCACGACCGATCACAGCGCGATCGCGGGCTGGCCACGCGAGCACGGGTCGACGCTGGCGGCCTGGATCGTCGAGTCGTTTTGGCTGGTTTGGCCAGCGTGCCGACGGTGTCGCCATTGTTCGAAGGCCGCAGAGATGAACTCACGCGCTTGGACGAGATGTTGTCGGGGTCGGACCAGGTGCCGGTCGCCGCCATGTACGGATTGGGTGGAGTCGGCAAGACCACGCTTGCGGCCCGCTACGTCCAAACGCATGCCGAGCGGTTCACGCTGGTGTGGTGGATCACCGCAGACACGCCGGCCACGCTCGATGCCAGCCTCGCCAAGCTGGCGGTCGCCCTCGACCTTGACACCGTACCGAGCACGCAAGAAGAAAGGGCTACCGCCGCCGTCGGATGGCTGGCCGAGCATCAAGGCTGGCTACTCGTGCTCGACAACCTTCCCGGTCCCGAAGGCCTGCCGCCTCGTCTGCAGAGGCTGGGAGACGTTGGCACGGTGCTGGTCACCAGCCGACGCAGCACCGGCTGGCGCGGCGTCACCACACTGCCGGTGACCATCCTACCACCCGAGGATGCCACGCAGCTTTTCGTCCGCACCGTGCGCACCGACTGGTCCGACGCTGACCTCACCGGCATTGAAGCCTTGTGTGCCGAACTTGACGGCCTGCCGCTGGCGATAGAGCAGGCTGGCGCATACATCGCCCAGACCCGCATCACCCCAGCCCACTACCGCGAACTACTCGCAGACTATCCAGCGCGAACTTTCACAAAGACCGCCGAGGGTGGGAGCGCGCAGCCGGCGTTGGCGCGGGTCTGGCACGTCACACTCGACCGACTAGCTGACACTCCAGCTGCGGGACGGGTGCTGCGGAGGTTGGCTTGGTACGCCCCAGACAACATTTATCGCGCGTTGGTTATCGGAACATCTCCAGACCTGGACGAGGTCGACGCCCTGGGCCGGCTGGCCGCCTACAGCATGATCACCCTCGACGCGAATACGATCTGCATTCACCGGCTGGTGCAGGCCATCGCGCGCGATCCAGACACGGCTGACCTGCATCACCAGCCTGAGGGCATCGTTCAAGCCCGCGCGACCGTCGTCGAATGCCTGGGCCAAGCTCTCCGAGGTCTCGATTACCAGAGGCCTGCAGATTGGCCTGCTTTTCAAGCGGTGATCCCTCATGCACTGGCATTGCTCGACCACACCAGTTCGGATGACGATACGAGGGAATCTTGTGTTCTTGGCCTAATCGTCGCAAGATTTGTGTTCGATCAGGGTGACGCTGTAACTGCGGTCCAGTTGTTCACCCGCGTCTCGGATAGTCTTGAACGTCTTTGTGGTCGCGATGATCTATACGCGCTGGAGGCACGGAGTGGACTAGGAGAAGCGTGCGGGGTTGCTGGCAACGTTGACCGAGCGATCCCGCTTCTCAAAGCGAGTTTGTCGGATCACGAGCGCGTACTAGGGCCCGACCATGAGAGTACCATCATTGCGCGGGGTAATCTGGCCAATGGTTACCGCTCAGCGGGGGAGCTGCACCTTGCAGTCTCTTTGCATCAGGCTGTGGTAGCCGATTGTGAGCGCGTGCTGGGGTTTGATGACCAGAGAACACTTGTTGCGCGAGCTGATCTAGGTGCAACTCTTGCGGATACTGGTGACGCAAGCGCTGCCATCTCAATCCTGGAAGCGGTGCACATTGGACTTGCAACTGCGCTCGGCTCGGAGCATCCGACCATTCTCACAGTGCAGACCGAGTTGGCCAAGGCGTACGCATCAATTGAGGATCTCGACCGCGCGGTTGCGCTGCTAGAAAAAACAAACCGCGTTCAACGGCGGGTGATAGGGTTAGATCATATACATTCGCTAATCGCTCGCGACGGGCTGGCTAGCGCTTACCGATCGAGAGGCGAAACAGATCGAGCAATATCAATCTACAAGGATGCTCTCGAAGGCTGCGAAAAAACGCTAGGACCGGACCATCGAGGAACGTTAATCGCGCGGTGTAACCTCGCTGACGCATATAGGTCCGCGGGCGAGTTCGAGCGGGCGGTCCCGCTGCTTGAGGCAAGTATGTCAGGACATGAGCGCATTCTTGGCCCCGGTCATCCTGACACCTTAATTGCGAGAAAAAAGCTCGCTTACGCTTATCGAGAAGCGCGAAACTTAATGCCTGCAGCGCGGCTATACAGAGCGATGCTAGAGGATCGATGTCGGGCTGTTGGAGGCGATCATCCGGACTCTCTTGATCTGCAGGCTGATCTTGCATGCATTTACCTGCTTGCGGATAATTTTAAGCGTGCGATATCACTATACGAGAACACGCTTACAAGTCGGGAACGCGTGCTGGGACCAGTCCATCCGCAGACATTGGACTCGCGGCATAATTTGGCCTTTGCTTACCGGGTAAGCGGTGACTTGCATCGCGCAATCCCGCTGTATGAGGCGGCGCTGGCAGGGTATGAGCAAGTTTTTGGGCGCGACCAAAAGAATGCGATTATTGCACGAAGTAACCTAGCTGGCGCCTGTGGAGCCACAGGCGATGCAGATCGTGCGATCCGATTGTACAAGCTAGCGCTAGCCGACGCTGAAAAAGTATTTGGAATTGACGACGATCTAACCGAGTCGATCCGGGCAAATCTCAGTTTTGCAACGAGTTCTGACGGTCGATCCAAGTTGTCATTTACGCCTATATCTGTTGCGCGCAGGCGGTCACTGCAGCTACCCGAATCTCAAGACGAGTAGGCCTCGCCTGGCGGTGTCGTTCCAGTTGTAGTCAGTTCATGAACTGCCCGTGTTCAAGGTGGTGACGCGTGCCGCGGCGTGGGCCAGCTCGCGGAGCTGATCGTTTTCGAGTGCTAGGCGTTGGATCTGAGCACACGCTAGGTTCAGTTGGCGGCACAGGTCGTGGTTCTGCTTTCGCAGCACGGCATTAGCGTGCGCGAGGTCGTGGGCTCCTTCAAGTCTGGCTTGAGCGGACGGTCCGGATACCGCAGGTGCCTGCTCTGCAAGCTGTGCGACCACGTTGGGGAAGTTGCGGCGGAAGGTGGTGTTGGCCAAGCCGAGGCGTCGGGCGAGGGCGAGCACGCTGACCTGGTTGCCGTCGCGGATCATGGCGGCGAGGGTGGCCTGGACGTCGTTAGGGGTTGGCAGGCCGGTGTGGCGGGTCATGAGGTCTCCGTAGATCTGTCGGCGAGGAGCCGGGCGATGTCGTGCTGGCGGCGCCGCAGGCGGTGCGCCAGCAGCGGAGGAAGCGACGCCGGATCCGTCAAGGCGTTCTCGAGCCGTTCGTGCTCGCGCTGCAGCGCCGCGGCGTTGGCGGGTGTGAGCGTCACGTTGGCGCATTGGAGCGGGTGGCAGCGCTCCAGCGCGGGCACTGTGGACGCGGCGACTCGGGACGGTGGCAGGCATCGCGCTGTGGCTGCTGTGAACACACAGGTCGCGTAGGTGCCGGGGTAGACGTCGGGTTCGTGGCGGGCGAGGAACCGGCGGGTTCGGACCGGGTCAGCCAGGACCAGCTCGGGGAAGTCCGGGTTCGCGGTGAGAATGTCGAGGCGTCGTCGTGCTTCCTCGGCGGCCGGGCCGGCCAGATCGTGGTGGTAGGTCGTTGCGATGTCGGTTAGGTGCTCGCCGCGTAGCAGGGCCTGTTCGCTTTCGACCTCGGCGCGGAAGCCCGAGCGCGAGGTGCCAGCGTAGCCCTCGAACATCTGAATACCGTGGTGCTTGTACTGGATGGCACCGGCGATCGAGCCGCAGCTCACCGCCGGCTACCCGATCGTCCACATCGGACGCTGCCGGGGCGATGCGCTATGAACCACGCAAGGGTACGGCGGAACTGGCTGCTGCGCAGGCGGAAGACACTGCCATCGGTGTTGATGATGGCGTCAGCGCGTCCGGCGCGGGCGCAGTAGGTGTTGACCCATAGGACGAATTCGTTGAGCTGCCGCTTCATCTCACGCTTCCTCCGCTGGCGGAACGACTGTTCCAGTGGTTGGCGGTTCCATGCTCGGCCAGGATCGCGGCGTACCGGCCCAGGTCGCCGGCCTGGAGCACGGCGCCCGTAGCGCGCCGATGTCGTAGCCCACCAGGGGACCGGATGAACGGACAGTTTCCGGTCAACAGCAGGACAGCGATTGAGTTGACGTTGGCGAAGTGCGACGTTCGTTGTTCTGGACGCGTGTCTCGGTGCGAGTGGCGGCTTGCTCGACGACCTACCTGATGGAGGAAGAAAGCATGCTCAAACGACTCTCCTCTCGTTCCGGTACGCAGACTGGGGTCGCGCACCGTGGCGGGCGCCGCGCCGCCGCGGCTGCCGCGGCCGGCATCTTGGCCGTGGGGTCGATGGTGGCGACCGCGGTCCCCGCGGAGGCTGCCTCGACGAACTACGCCTCGGTCTACTCCGACCAGTGGATGAACGGCTACCGCGGCTGGGTGTCTGGCGGCGTCGTGATGCTGTGCTGGGCAGACGGTGCGTGGTCCAACGGCACTAACCGGTGGTTCGCCATCTACGCCGGTTCGATTTCCGGCTTCGTCAACGCGAACCTGGTGAGCAACCAGAGTTCGGTGGGCCACTGCCAGTGACGGCTCGCGCTGGGCCTCGCTCGTCTTGACTGCGCCGCTGCCACGCGATGGCGACGGTCGGCTGGGCGGGGCCTGGGGGCTGGCTGGTTCCGTCACCGCCGACGCTGGCGCGCGATCCTGAGACGGGCCGGACTGTCAGACCTCCTGGCCGGCACGACCGGACCGCTGCTGGCAGGGCGAGCGGTGCGCCATCAACTTCGCCCCCGACGACCACCAAATCAGGCATGGAGGCCGGGCCGGTTCCATCGCCTGACCACCTGGGAAGCGATGCGCGCCGAAGAACCGGCGCTGTCTGACAAGTCGTGCCAGCTGGAAGACCTGCTTATCGAACGACGCACGGCTCTCGGCAAAGATCTGTTCTACCTGACCCGCTACGGCCGGCCCCTGCGGCAAGTCGTCGCCGCCGGCGTGCAGCTGCTGCCGTTCGACGACGGCGACGGGGCATGTGACTCCGGGTGGTGCATGACCTGACCGCCCACGCTGCTACGGGTTCCGCCGGTTCCCGGGAGCCTGGTCCTTAGCCAGCGGGAGGTCCGGGTCGCCGGCGTGGTTGGCCTTGCCGAGTAGCCAGCAGGTCGCCGCCCACCCCACCGCGGCGACTACGATCGCGGCGGACACCACGACCCACCAGCTCATTGCCGACGCCCGTGCCCGCGGCGCGTGTTCTCCCCGCCGCTGCGCCACCGCGACCACCAGCCCGCCGGCGGTCGCCGAGCGCTGCTTGTGGGTGACCGCGCCGCCGACGCGGTTCCGGCTGCGGTCGGCGACGTCCAGGACCTGGGCGGCTGGGACGACGCCGAGCTCGTCGAGGTGCTTGCGCACGAACTGCACTGGATGGCGGTCGGGGGCGATACTGGTGGCCCACACGTCCGCGGCCGCGACATCGAGGGCGGTCATGCCCGGCAGCGCGGGCGCGTCGACGCCGGTGGCCATCCCGGTCAGGTGGCCATCCCGTCCGCGCGGCCGCCCCGGCGGCTCACAGGGCTTGGCGGCGGTCCGGGCCGAGGCTGGCGAACGCGCCGGAGGTGGCCAGGGCCTCGGCCACGGGCTGTTGGAGCTGGACGCGTTCGGTGAGCTCGCCGATGCTGCCATACGGGCCGCTGCGGTCCCGCTCGCCGACGATCGCGGACCGCCACCCCGTCGGTCGAGTCCCGCTCGGGTTCGAGGCCGGCGTGGCCGCCTTCGCGGACGGTGGGACGAACCTCGCGGTGCTGATTACCGCCATGGTCGTGCCGATCGTCGCGATCTGCTTGCGGGGTCTCATCGCGGGCGGCATCTCCATCTTGGATAACCTGTGGGTTTCGCGGCTGTCTTACGACGATGTCACCAAGGTCAGTCTCACAGCTTGTAGCATTTCCTCGTTGGCAGCAAGACGGACAGCAACGACGACGGAGCGGGATGCCGCGCAACGAGGCTAGAGACGTGGTGGGCCAGGTCGTCCAAGCCCACACAATCCGCGGGGATGTCCACGTCCACCCCGAGAAAGGGGTCGGGCGAAGGCTGGAGGACGCGGCGCTGGTCAGTGATCACACCGACTGGATCCAGTTGGGCGTTCATCGTCCGATTCAGGTGGTCGGCGCCTTGACCGATCTTCCGACGTACATCCCGCGCGATGTCGACGCCGCACTGCGTCCACTGCTAGCGGAGATGCAGGGGGAGACCCCGCCACACTCGAAGCGGTTCGTCTTACTGACCGGCCCATCGTCAGCTGGAAAGACACGAGCAGCGATGGAAGCCATTCGGGCGGAGCTCCCAGATTGGCGCTTCTACGCGCCGACGGGCCCTCACGGGCTGGCGCGTTTAACGGACCACGAACTGGACCTCGATCGGTCCGTGGTCTGGCTAGACGAAATCCAGGACGTGCTGGCACAGCCCGAGAGTGGAGAGCTGTTAAACGAACTGCTCACGACCCGGCGTGCGCGTTGCCTCGTGCTGATTGCGACGCTGCGTCTTGACGCTGAGAGCATGATGACCGGCTCCCATGGCCGGAGATTGCTCGATCGGCACGCCGAGCGACTGCCGGTCGCTCGGATGTTCAGCCCACAGGAGACCGAAAGCGCTAAAGCGTGCGTCGGCGATCCCGTCGTGGCCTATGCGGTCAATGCCGCCGCAGACCGTTATGGCATCGCCGAGGTGATCGCTGCCGGCCCCCGGCTAATCAGGGAGTGGGACCGACTACGCGAGACCTATCCGGTGAGCGCCGCGATCGTAGATGCTGCAGTCGACTGCTACCGAGCCGGATACACGAACGGCCTCTCGTCAGAGATGCTCGCCGACTTGCACCGGCTCTACCTGCCTTCCGCGTCGTCAGCCGAGTCCGAGTCGTTCAAGGCAGCTTTTGAGCGAGCGTGCGCTCCTGTCGCGGGCGTCGCCGCGCTCTTGGTAGAGCACGACGACGGGCGTGTTAGAGCGTTCGACTACCTTCTGGACCGAGCGGGGCAGCCGTCGCTTCAGTCCGTGCATGCCGACCTGTGGCAGCGCCTCGGCGACCACGCAACGCCCTCGTTGCTCACCTCGCTGGCCATGGCGGCCAAGCGCGCGGGCATCACGCACATGGTGCATGAGTACATGCGACGGTCGGTGTTCCTGGAGTGCCAGTACCGCTCACATCTCGCCTACGAGCTCGGAGAAGAAGGCCTCCTGCGAGGGTTTGTGACCGAGTTTTCTAAACGCGGGCACACGTCGGTGTGCAGGGCTGGCGCGGAATTTGATCTATCCGCGTTGCTATTAGGACACGAGGTGACCGAGCAGCGAGTAGCGAATAGCACCTATCGTCCATCGGACGGATTGGTTGAGATCGGTCAATTCGGCATCGTTGGCAGATGTAGGGACATGGAGCGCCTGGCCATGGACGGGCATGTCGATCAGCTGATGACACTTCATCGTGGCGGCGATCTAGACGCGACTTGGGCACTGATGCGTCTATTCAGGCGTCGGCGTGACTTGGAAGGGCTGCGAAGCCTCAAAGCTAACGGATACTGGGACTATCTAACCGCCATGATCGACGTTCTACTACAGGCGAGCGCTGGCCGGATAACACCCGAGATTCGTCGTATTATCAGAGCGCGCCACGTGGTCGCTGATTGGCGTTTTCCGTTGAGTTGGAGCCGTGAGCTCGTCAGTTCAAGCGACGAACTAACTTTCCACTACGTGGTACACCGTCGCGCGGGCCAAGCGGGCCTGCGCGAGCTAGTGAAGTCATTGAATCCTGGGATCCGCGGCACTGGCGCACGCGCACTGGCGGAAGAGTTGGCGAACAGTGGAAACATGTCGGAGTTGCGCAGGATGAGGTTCCGCAGCGTCTGGTGGAACGTGCGGTCGGCGGGGCGGCGGCAGCTACTCAATCTCCGTGCCATCCGAGGCGACGCTCGTGTCATCAAGCTACTTGGTCGTCGTTGCGGTGAAAGACTTCCGCTCCCACATGTCCACAGTCATCGCTATTGATCGCCGTCGTCGGCGACGTTGACCATCCCGCCGTCGTGGCAGAACTCTGTTTCCACCGATTCGTGTCGGCGGCGCTTGATGACGATGCGGTCCGCAGGGCGGCGCGTCGCCGACTCCCACTCAAACGGGCCATTCGTAAGGAGAGTGATCAATCTCAGTTTGGACGACCCAGGACCAAGATCATTGAGAAAAGATTACCAAAACTGAGAACCTACGCCACCTGCGGTGTCTCAGTTGTCTCGCGACGATGTCATCAAGATCATTATCAGGAATGGGCCATTTCCTCAGCGTCGATGGCCCGGGTCGGCCTGCTGAGCCCCATGAACTGCCTGACCTGCCCGACCGCTGATCGCGGGGTGACTCAACGGTCGGCGACGCTGCAGAAGCCGGAAAGCCGGAAAGCCGGAAAGCCGGAAGCCGGTGCTGCCGGTCGAGCTGTCCGGACTTTCCCGTGCGCGCGGCGTCCCGGTAGCAAATGCAGTAAGGGTGTGGCGCAGGTGCGAGCCACCCCGTCTAGCGCGACATTCGTGGTCCGCGACGGCCCGTTGTATGGTTCGTCGGCGGAGAATCTCCTGGCTTGGCACCTTTACTTCGAACGGCAACTGGACGAATTGGCCGGACGTGTCACGCAGGCGATCGGGCTGATCGCCGGTAATCTGCCACCAGACTTGCGCGGGCTCGCACACTTCGTGGAAGACGTCCACAGCGGCGCGGGGGTTCAAGTCTCGGACACAGTATTACCCCACGGATCGCGAAACGGGATCTTGAAACTGGGCCGATCCTAGCTCAGCGCGAATCAACTTCCTGCAGTTGCTAATCGGCGTTGTCGCAGACGATGGGCTGTCCGTGTTTCGTAGCGTTGTGGCGACGCGTGTGCTTGATGTTCGGGTCCGGCTCGAGCTTGAGGCGACTGCGCTGACCTCATATTCACTACGCCGGTGAAGGCAGTGGCCTCATCCGATGTTGAAGGTGGCGACGACGGGGCTGTGGTCCGAGCCGGACGTGGCGCCGTGCGTCGTGGGGGTATCGGTGATGGAGGGCAGAACGTCGCTGTGGACGGTGCAGACCTGGGGGAGCGGTGAGAGGAGGGCGTGACTGGCGAAGATGTGATCGATCAGTTCGCGTCGTCCTCGGTAGATGCGGGAGTAACGTTGGTCGGCGGGGATGCAGGGGGCGAGGTTCCAGAGTCGCTGCTGGTCACCGTGGTCGGGGTGGTCGAATCCTGCGGTGCCGATTTCTGAGCCGGTGGGGCCTTGCAGGATTTGGGTGGTGGCGGCGGTGGGTTCGTCGTTGAGGTCGCCGAGCACGATGACTCGCTGGTCGTGGCCGGCGGCGAGGGCGGCGGTGGCGAGCTCGCGGACGGCGACGGCCTCGGCGGTTCGGCGGTAGAGAGCGTAGGCGCCGTAGCGGGCGCGTTGACCTTCGTCGTGGGTGCCGAATTGGCCGCCGGGGAAGGTGAGGAGCTTGGATTTGAAGTGGCAGGTGATCAGGGTGAGTACGACACCGGCTGCCGGTTCGACGGTGACGGTGAGGGCACCGCGGCCGAGTTCGTGGCTGAGGTCGGCCGGCGGGTCGGCGACCTGGATGGGGGCCAGGGCGTCGGGCAGTGTGATGTCGTCGCCGACGGGGGTCAGGGCGTGTCGGCTGAGGAATCCGACCCGGATTCCGCGTTGGTCGTGGTGCGCGGAGACAGTTGCTTTCCAGGGCTCGCCAAGGGCGTCGGCGAGGTCGTTGAGGGCCTCGGGGTCGCCGACCTCTTGGACGGCGAGGACGTCGGGGTTGATGCCGGCGATGGTGGCGCGCAGGGCTTCGATCTTCGCTGTGTAGTCGGCAGATGTTTTCGGCCCGTCGCCGCCAGGTCGGAACAGATTCTCCAGGTTCCAGGTCCCGATACTGATCATGGTGTTTCCCCTCGACCGCGAGCGGCTCGACCACCGCATCCGGCTCGCTCCAAAATCCCGCACTGACAGACTCGCCGTTGCTGCGTCCGGAGTTACAGTCATCACTCGAACGCCGTACCGCAGTTACCCCGTTTGGTGTGGTTGAGGCCGCCGACGGTGCGGAACTGGTAGCGGCGATCTCGGCAGCCGCATAGTAAACCGGTTCGTGTGGCGCGGTCACATCAGCGGGCGACGAGCGCGGTGACGGCTTCGATCAGGGTTTCTTCTCGTGGAGGTCAGCGTCGTCGGTGCACGCGGGGTCGACGCTCGGGCGGTGGTGTCGCACTGGCTGGTGCGACACCACCGCGTCGGTCAGAGTGGCAGGCGTTCGATCAGCCACGCGAGGACGCCGCGGAGTAGTCCGGACAGGACGCCATGGACGACGGTATGGACGAGCGGGTGTGGCCGGTGGTGCTGTGTGCGGGGCATCTGGTTCTCCCTCGGTTCGGTCGGCTGGGCTTTGGCTGGCCTGCCGTAACCCATGCTGGAGCAGGTCGGCTGCGAGAGCTGGCGTTCCCGGACCGAGCCGGACGGTGGGCGGGAAGTCGCCGGTGACGCGCGTGGCCGGTGTCCGGAGTCCGGACGGCGCCGGCCACGTGTATGACAGAGGTGACGGCGGGAGGTGCCGGTGGGTGAGCTGCAAGTGTCGTTCGCTGCCGAGCTCGAGCGGCTGCGGGTGGCAGTGGGCGTGTCGTCGCGCGCTGTGTTGGCCAAGGAGTGCGGGCTGCCTCGCAGTACCGTCGATGAGATCCTCCGCGGCAGCTTCGTCCGGGCGCCCCAGTGGGAGAAGGTCCGTGCGATCGTGCTGGCGTGCGTCCGGCTCGCTGGTGACGACCCGCGGATACGGAAGCTCGGCGAGCTGAATCACTGGCGTATGCGGCACGACCGGCTGGAGGCCGACGTGCGCGCCGGGTGGCAGGGCCGCCGGCCCGCGGTCGATCCGCGTCGGCTGCCCGGACGGCCGGTCCGCGACGTGAGCCCGATGGATCTGGAGGTGCATCGGGCGACGGCGGGTCGTGGTGACCGAGCCGGAGCGCTGCCCGCATATCTCCCTCGGGCGCACGATCGGGCGCTGGACGACGTCGTCACCGCAGCGGTCGGCAGCGGGATGTCTGGGGTAGCGGTGCTGGTCAGCGATTCGACGTCGGGAAAGACCCGGGCGCTGTACGAGGCTCTGTGGCGGTCGACCTCGGCGCGAGGCAGCCTCGCCGATTTGGGCTGGCGGATCTGGCCGGCCTGTCCGGTCGGCGCGGCCCGGTTTCTCCGCGAACTCGGCGAGTTACCGCCGCACACCGTGGTCTGGCTCAACGAGGCGCAGCGCTACCTCATCGAACCCGAGGAGGAGACGGCGTCGGCAATCGCCGGTGGCCTGCGGGAGCTGCTGGCCGATCCGGATCGAGCGCCGATCCTGGTTCTGGGCACGCTGTGGCCCCAGTACCGCGACCGGATCATGCAGCGGCCCGCCGCCGATACCGCCGACCGGCTCGCGGATGCGCGTGCGCTGCTCGACGGTGTCACCATTCCCGTCCCGAACTCGTTCCGCGGCGCGGATCTCGCGCAGGCTCGGGCCAGCACCGATCGCGTTATCCGTGAGGCACTGCGCACCGCTGACTCGCGGCCCGGTGCCAGGCGTGCCACCGACGTGTCCCTCACCCAGCTCATCGCGGGGGTGCCCGCGCTGCTCGATCTGATGGACAACGCGTCGACTCCCGTGCGGGCGGTGCTGAGCGCCGCCATGGATGCCCGTCGCCTCCAGCACGGCGAGTGGCTGTCCACCGCGCTCCTGCACCACGCTGCACCGGCCTACCTCACCGATGAGGAGCAGCGGGAACATCTTTCGGCACCGGGCTGGTTCGCCACTGCGATGACGGTCCTGACCACGCCGGCGACCACGACCTCCGCCCGCGCTGTGCATCGGCCGCCCGTTCTGCCCGGCGCGCCGGAGCGCGACGTCGTCCGGTTGGAGGACTACCTCGATCAGCACGGACGGCGGACCCGTGGGCATCTCATGCCTCCGGCGGGGTTCTGGGTGGCCGCACTGAAGCACGCGGTCTCGGCGCAGGACTGCTCCGAGCTCGGCGAGTACGCGCACCGCCGTCTCCGGTACGTCCTCGCCGACGCACTGTGGTTCCGGGCGGGCTCGATGGGGGACCGGAGGGCGTGGCGGCGACTGCTGCACCTTCGCGAGGACATGGGCAGATCAGCAGATGCCGACCGTGCTGCGGGCCAAGCGGCGGAGGCCGGATATGTCGGTGCCTGGGTCGAGCTCGCTGCGGCACGGGAACGGCGAGGACGACCCACGGATGTGGAGGTGGCCTGGCGGAGGGCCGCTGAAGCCGGTCACCCGTCAGGGTGGCTGCACCTCGCCGAGCTGTGGCGGCACGCGGGACGGCTCGAGGACGCCGAGGCCGCGTGGACCCGGGCCGCCGAAACAGGCGACCCCGACGGCTGGAGTCACCTCGCGACGTACTGGGACGGAGTGGGGCGCCACACCGAAGCCGAGAAGGCAGCCCGGCGAGCTGCCGAACTCGGCAGCGTTTCGGCGTGGTTCCGGCTCGCGGAGCATCGCGAGCTGGCCGGCGACCACGCTGCCGCCGAACGCGCCTGGACGGCCGCGATCGAAGCAGGCAGCGACGAAGCCCGGCCCCGGCTGGCCGCGCTGCTGGAGCGGGAGGGCCGGCCCAGCGACGCCGAAGATGTCGCCGCCGTCGCGGCCGCTGAGCAATTCCGCTCGGTGTGGACCGTGCTTGCGGAACTGCGGGAGGACGCTGGCCGGCACGCCGACGCCGACCGCGCGGCCCGGCACGCCGCCGACGCGGGCAGCTCCGCGGGTTGGGTCCGGCTTGCGGAACTGCGTGAGAAGGCCGGACGGCACGCCGATGCCGATCGCGCCGCTCACCGAGCCGCGGAAGCGGGTGACGCTGGGGGATGGATCCGCATCGCGAAGCTGCGTGAATCCGAGGGCATGTACAGCGCCGCGGAGCAGGCGTGGAGACGCGCTGAGGCGGCAGGCAGCACCGCGGTGTGGGAACAACTCGCGCGGTTGTTCGAGAAGACGGGCCGGCACGCCGAAGCAGAGGACGCAGCTCGCCGCGGTGCTGCCTGTGGGTACCTGCAGGCGTGGCGGACCCTTGCCAGGGCGAGAAGCGACGCACGCCGGCAACAGGAGGCCAAGATCGCTTGGACGCGCGCGGCGGAAGCCGGTGACGGTTCAGCGTGGATCGAGCTTGCCAAGCTCAATGACCGGTTCGGACCTGCCGCCGACGAGGAGACGGTCTGGACTCGCGCTGCCGAGGCGGGTAGTGCAGCCGCGTGGGTCCGGGTCGCACTGGTGCGGGAGGCCGCCGGTCGCCTTGATGCCGCTGAGGACGCCGCCGGGCAGGCGGCAGCTCGAGGTGATGCCTACGCGTGGGCCAGAATGGTTGTGCTGCGGGAGAAAGCGGGCCGGACGGACGACGCCGAGCAGGCGGCACGACACGCCGCATCAGCCGGCGACGTTGAGGGCTGGATCCTGCTCACCGTCGTCAGGGAACGCGCCGGCCGGCACGACGCCGCCGACCACGCAGCCGCGCACGCCGCCGAGGCCGGCAGCACGAGGGGATGGGTCAAACTCGCCGAACTCAGAGAGGCGACTGGCCGACCTCGCGAAGCCGAGGAAGCCGCGCAGCACGCCGCTGAGGCGGGCAGCCCGGAAGGCTGGTCGCGCCTGGCCGAACTGCGCCGGACAGCCGGAGAGCTCGTTGCCGCTGAAGCCGCATGGCGGCAGGCGGTCGAATGCGGAGGCCATTGGGCATGGGCGCATCTGGCCGAGGTCCGCGAAGAAATGGGACGCCACCACGACGCTGAGAAAGCGGCGATCCATGCAGTGAACAACGGCGACACGTGGATCTGGTCGCACCTGCGCGACCGACGCCCGCCTCAAGATCCCGTGCACCTGGCATGGACCAACGGCTTGACCGTTGAAGGTGCGATCGTGGAAACCGTGCCCGCCGAACTTCCCGCGAACCTCGCTGACTGACACCCCGGCCGCACTGTCCGCTGCGTGATCTGGGCGAAGGTCCCCGGGTGGGTGCTCCTATAGCCGGTTCAGTTGCCACGGGATCGGCCGCGCTGCCCGACGACGTCAAGGAGCCTGCCAGATCTTCAGCGGGCCAACGCCTGCAGCCAGGCCAACGCGGAAATGAATAGCAACCGAGTCCGCTTTCGGATCACCCAGGGCTCTGGTCCTGGCACTCGTAGTCGCCGCGGTCAGTGACGCGACGGGGCTTCCGGGTGAGCTTCGGAAGCCGCTCCGCCGTTTGCTGCAACCTTTCATGATGACGCGCGGCGTGGATATGGGGCAGTCGGCCCAGGCTCTGGTAGATGGCGTTCTGGACCTGCCGCTGCTCCAGATATGAAAAATGGTCACATTCAAGGGTTGTGGTGTCCTCGACACCACCCGCGGCCGATTCCTCCGGCACCACGAGGTCGTTCGGGACTTCGCCCATGAGCCCGCGGGAAAAGCCGTGCAGGAAGCCGTGGTGGTCCCCGCCCCTCTCGGTCACCCGGCCGGCGAAGGTCCGTGTCGCCGTCGGGGGATACAGCGTGAATCCCGACAGGTACCCTGGTCGGGGTGCCATGTCGGTGATGCCCTGCGGCGGAGCGCTCTTGATCGCCAGCCCTGCGAGCCGGGTCAGCGGGTTTACCACGGGCAGGCCCGCCCAGCGCAGCCCGCCCATCAGAGCCTGCACCCCGCGGAAGCCGACGGTGGCGACGTCGGCGGTCGGCGTGCCCAGGAACGGCGTCCCCAGCGCGATGAGCTCGATCGTGCGCTGGCTTTCGCCCGTGCGCGGGGCTCGGCCGCGGAGGAGGTCCGCCGCGTGCCGCGCGACCAGCCCGCCCCGCGAATGGGCGACAAACAGCACGGAATTTGAAATACGAGCTTGAACGAGATTGGCGAGTGTCTCCGCGTTGCGCCCGATGGGCAGCCAAGTGTCGTGCTCGAACCGCGTGATCACGGGCAGGGGCTTGTTGGATGCCTGGATCGCCGCGGCCAGCACAAGTCCGGTCGACATCGTGCCGTGCACGGCTACGACGGCTTCCGTTTGCTTCGCCAGCTCATCGAGACGTGGGCAAGTTTCCGTGACGTCGGGCAGTTGCGCCTCGTCCTTCCGGAGTCGTCGAGCGGCGAAAGGATCGCCTTGCTCCTTCGTGAGCAACTTGGCGGCTACTTTGACGGTCCGGCCGACCAGGATTCCGACGCGGTCGAGCCCGCGTAGCGTCAGCCGGTGGATGCCGCGGGCAGCACGGCTGACGGCGTCCCGGATAAGCGAGTTGTCGCCGGTGTAGAGCCGCCACACCATCAGCTCGTCGAGGTCGGCGCCGGGCACTGTCGCACGGAGCACCTCCCCTGCGTCGTCGAGGAAGCCCGGCAGACTTTCGATGAGCTCGACTGTATCGACGCCTGGCCGCACCGGGATGACCACCGCGTCGGCCCCGAAGGCGAGCGCGGACACGACCTCATCGTCGACGACGAACTCGAGCACCGGCGACCCGGCGGTGGTGAACTGACTGGTCTGCACTCGCACCGAAAGCGGACCAGCGGCGTCCGCCAAGTCTCCGTCCGCCATCCACCGGCCCGCGCTGTCCGGACGTACGTCACCCAGCGGGCTGTATTTCTCGGGACTGTCGCCGAGGATGAGGTCCGACTGCAGGGCCTCGATGAGGACGTGCTGCAGCAGCCCCGCTGGAATGTCGGCGTTAGGCCACAGCCGGTTCGCGACATCCGGCAGTGTATCCAGCTCGCCGCGCTTGATGGCGGTGCCGGGCCGAAATTCTCTTTCGCGTCCGTGTGTGCCGATAATCGTCAGCGGTGTCGGTGTGTCGGCAACCGTTTCACCGACCATGAACTGAACGTCGAACATGTTCCACCTGCTCGCATCGGCGGATACCTTGCGCATAGGTCGGTGTGATCGGCCCGCGCGTTACAGCCGCCGGAAACCAGCCGCCAGCGTCCCGGCTCCACGCCGGCGTCACCAACGTCACGGCCTCATACAGCTAACTGGTGAGGGCGCTTTCCGCCTCCTGCCAGAGTTCGAGCAGCCGGTCGAGCCCTCTTTGCTCGAATGCACCTGCCGCGCCGACCAGCAGCAACTCGGCGCCGTCCGGATGGTCCGTGACGTGGATGCGCAGCTCGTTGGCGGCTTGTGTGCGCTCGATCTCCATCGATTTCACCTCCAGCCCCTCGAGGGTCCAGCTTTGCCCAGCGTCCTCCGTCGAGTGGATCAGGACCACCTGGTAGAGCGGGTTTCGATAATGCTTTCCGGCACGCTGGATTGCGGCGTGGGTGACCAGGGACGCGATGGGGTAATCCCGCAGGCGGAAGGTGTCGCGCATGATCGAGCGGCACTCGCGGACCATGTGAGCGAGGCCCGCCGCGCTTGGTGCTCGGGAGCGCAGGAGTGCCAGGTTCTGGTAGTAGCCGACCGTGCGGAAGTCTTCGGCTCGCTGCCGGGTGTCGATCGGCGTCACGACGCTGACGTCGTCGGTCCGGGTGAACTGCTTGAGGGCCCACATCACTGCAGCCAGGTGCAGGACGAACCGGGAGCAGCGCAGGCGCCGTGCCGTGTCGTCCAGCCGGCTCGAAGTCGTCCGGGCAAGCGGCTGTGCGGCAGTCAGTGGCCGGAAGGCGTCCGGGTCGCTTTCCGGCGCCGGATTGGCGAGGAGCCGGGGCGGCAGGGGGGTGAGGAGCCGGCGCAGAGCTGGCGTCTCGTCGATGCTCGGGAACGAGGTGCGCACGGAATCCGGGTCGAAGGGGTGCACCTCGCCGAGTTCCTCGGGCCGCTGCGCGTACAAGACGGCCAGTTCGCGCTGGAGGATGAGCCGTGAGCGCTCGTCGATCGCGACGTGGTCGACCGCGAAGAGCAGACTGTGCAGGTTTTCGCGGTGGGGGAGCAGGGCCGCTTGAAGAATCGAGTGCCGGTTCGGGGCGAGAAAATTCCGGGAAAGATCTTCGAATGCCTGAGCCGCGTGCTCGTGGATGGCTGATTCATCGGAAAGCCCGCTGGGTGGCGCTACTCGGAACACGTCGGGGCCTTCGTTTTCGTGCACGATGGCCAGCACTTCCTCGTCGTCGAGCATCGCGTAGTTGGTTCGCAGGATGGGATGCCTGCGGACGAGTTCCGTGAGTGCGCTACGAAGGCGATCGATGTCCAACGGACCTCGTAGTAGCAGGTGTACGGCTACGATTTGGGTCGGCACGCCGCCGGGTGCGTGCCGCATTGTGATCAACCGGCGCTGCGGTGGTGTGGCCCGGTAGACGGTGGCGCGTGACGGTAATTTGGCCGCCATTTTCGGTCCTCCATCTGACGTGGAAAGATCAAAAAGATCGTCTCTGAAGCCCCCGTCTCGGCAGCTTAGCAACAGTATCGGTGACTTTGCCACCGAGTGTGCGTGAAGTTGGTTTGCAGGTGAAATGCCGGTGAAGTTCATCGGCTGGACGTGGTGAGCGGGGTGTCACCGTGTCCGTTTTCGGCTTTGTGTCGCGCTGCCCGGCCGAACGGCGAGCCGCCATTTGGCCCCTTCCGGATCTGCGATTGTTGCAGTATTTACCGACGTTCGACGTCCTGTCGGTTCGCGGAAACTTTGCGTGTTCTTCCAGCTGGAGACGAGTAGCCTGATTGGACCTTTCGGGGGTGCTGCAGTGCGAAGTGACTTCCGGTTGTGATGAGCGTGCCTGCCGTTCGAGTGGGTTACCGCGCTGGTGGTGGTCTTCGCCGCCGCTCGGCAGTAAGAATCGATGAGCACGCCGGGATCGGCACCGGATCTGGGGTCCGACCGCGCATCCCGTCTCCTTTCGGTTTGTTCTCCGCGAAATCTTGAGGATCAATGCCTACTGCATTCACGCCCACCGGCGTCGCCGTGTGCGCTGCCGAAGACGAGCAGGTCAGTGCCGGTTTCCGCCATCACCTGCGCCAAGCGAGGGAGGCCGTGGCGCTCACCGACGGCCGCAGCTCGCTGACCCGCGCCCGGCTGGCGGAGCTCGGCGACGGCGTGCGCGGACACCCCCGGCTGCGTGCCGCCACCCGGATCGTCGTCGTCGGCACGCAGTCGCTGCGCCTGGCCGCCGTCCTCGTCGCCTGCCACCTGGCAGGCCGCGAGTTCGCCGTCGTCGACGCGGGCGAGGATCCGGCCGTGCTCGGCGCGCACCTCGACGCGCTGCACCCGGACGCCATCGTCGCCGTGTCCGACCTGGATTTCGCCCGCCGCGAGCCGGTTGTCCGCGCGGAGGACCTGTTCTGCGCCCCGAAATCCTCCGTTGAGGACGGACAGCCGGTGGCGCGGTACGCCTACACCGTGCGGACGTCCGGCACCACCGCACGACCGAAACTCGTGCAGCTCGCGCGGTCGGCCCTCGGCCAGTACGTCGCCGAGTTCACCGCGCACTACGCCGTGGGCCCCGATTCCCGGATCGCCGTCTGGGCCGCACCGACCTACGACGCCCACCACAGCCAGCTCTTCTCGGCATTGGCGGCCGGTGCGGTCGGGGTCGTCGCCGAGCCCGAGGTGCGTCGCGGCGGTGACAGCGTGCTGGACTGGCTGACCGCCCACCGGATTACGCACTTCGAGACGACCCCGTCGATCCTGCGCCTTCTCGTCGCGGCGGCGGCCACCCGCGGCCTGCCGCCGGACCTGGTCCACCTCATGTGCAGCGGCGAGCGTTTCGATCCCGGGCTCGCCCGGGCGGTCGTCGCGCTGGGTGGCAAGCTTCGGCTGTCCAACGAGTACGGCCCCACCGAATGCGTCCTGGCGACGTGGCACGAAGTCACCCCGGCCGACCTCGACCTGCCCGACCTGCCGGTGGGCAGGGCGATCGCCGGCCGCGAGGTGACGGTGTGCCCGCCGCCCGGCGCGACCACCGCGTCCGCGGCCGACCCCGGCGAGATCATCATCCGGTCGCCGCACCTATGCGCCGGCTACGGCCTCGGGGGTGCACTGGCCGAAGCCTTCCCAGCCGGCGAAGATGGCGTGCGGACCTACCGGACCGGCGACTTCGGCTACGTCGACGACCGCGGCCTGCTGCGCCTCACCGGCCGCCGCGACCGCACGATCAAGCGGCGCGGGGTCAAGATCGACCTCGACGACGTCGAGCGCGCCTTCCGTGCCGTCCCGTACGTCACCGACGCCGCCGTCCGCGCGGAGAACGGCGGAGCCGCGGTGTGGGTGTGGGCCGTGGCGGCCGGCCGTACCGCCGAGGCCCTGCGGGCCGACGTCATGCCGTTACTGGCGGCGGCGAGCGCGCCCGAGCGGATCGTCCTGGTCGACGCCCTGCCCCGGTTGCATTCCGGGAAAGTCGACTACGCCGGTTTGCCCCGTCCTGTCGCGGCAACGACCGAGGGCGCAGCCTCGGCGACCGAGACCGAGGCGGACGTGGCCGCCGAGTTCGCCCGCGTGCTCGGGCTGCCGGAGGCGTCGCCGGACGCCGACTTCTTCGCCCTGGGCGGGCATTCCCTGCTGGCCCTGGACCTGAACCAGGGCCTCGCCCGCCGGTTCGGTGTCACCGTCACGCTGGCCGACGTGCTGCGCCACCCCAAAGCGCGTGCCCTCGGGGCCCTGATCGACAGAAAGCGCGCCGGGCGGCCGGTCACCGGCGCGGACGACCATTCCGCCGGCTTGACGGCGGCGGAACGGCCGCTCTGGTCGTGGAGCCAGCTCTTCCCGGCCGACGGCTCGGCCAACGTGGTCGCCGGTTTCCGCGCAAAGCTCCCCATCGGGGAAACCGCGGTCACCGAAGCTGCCGGGCGGCTGGTGCGCACCACCGCGCAGCTCCGGCTGCGCTACCCCGCCGCCGGGCGCCCGGAGCGGGTGGTGCACCCGCCGCGCCCGGTCGACGTCCGCACGGTGACGGTCGCCGGCGACCCCGGCGACAGCACGCGGCCCGAGGTGCGCCGGGAGCTGTACCGGCCGTTCGACATCGCCCGCGACCAGCTCGTGCGGGTCGTGCTCGTGCGGTCGGCAACCGAGGTGGCCGTGTTCCTCGTGGTGCACCACATCATCTGCGACGGCATCGGTCTCGCGACGCTGCTCGCGGACCTGCACCGGCTGCTGGCCGGCGGGGACGCGGGCTCGGCGTCGCTGGCGCCCGCGGTGCTCACCGGGCCGCCCGCACCGGCGGCCGAGCAGTACTGGCAGTCGGTCAAGGACCGCCTGCGGACGATCCCATGCACCCTCGCCCCGGGGCCGGGTGCCCTCGCCGAGCCGGAGCCCTTCGCCGTCCCGAAGTCCACTGCGGACGCGTTGCTGGCCGGCGAAAACCTGCGGCTCTCGGTGGTCCTCGTCGAACACGTCGCCGAAGCACTGCTGCGGACGACAGCTGCGGACGCGGTCGTCGTGGAGGTTCCGGTGTCCTTGCGAACGCCCGAGCAGGCTCGTGCGGTCGGCAACTTCGTGGTCGACGTGCCAGTCGTCGTCGACCGGGGCGCCCCGGACGGCCGCGCCGAGCGGCGCAAGCGGATCGCCGCCGACCTGCTCGACGCCGTCGACGCCGCGGCGGTCGCACCCGGCTTCGGCGCGCTGCGGCCCGGCCAGGGCCTCGCCCCGCCCGGGGACGCCGTGGTCGTCCTCGAACACCCGCCCGCCACCACGGTCCCGGATCGGGTCGCGGTTCCCGGCTCGCCGCCACGCAACCCTGTCGCCGTCTACGTGACGGCGGCCGGGGACGACCTCGAATTCCGGGTGCTCGGCCGGGTCGATCCGGCCCTCGCCCGGAATTTCGCCACCCACCTCCGCACAGTGACGGCCGGCCCCGCGGGCCCGCCGGTGAGACAGGAGCACCAGTGACCACTTTCGTGATCCAGCCGGACGACCGGTGGACCCTCGCGAGCCTGCTGGCCGCGTCCGCACCGGGCACCGAGATCCGGCTCTCCGAGGACACCCGGCGGGCGATCACCCGGACCTCGGACTGGGTGGAGCGGCTTTCGGCGGGCCCCGACCTGGTGTACGGGGTCAACACCGGTTTTGGTGCGTTGGCCGACGTGCGGGTGCGTGCCGGCGACGAGCACGAGCTGCAGCTGCGGCACGTCCTTTCGCACGCGTGCGGCGTCGGCGGCCCGTCCCCGCGGGCCGTCGTGCGGATGATGATGCTGGTCAAGCTGCTGACGTTCCGCTCGGGCCAGACCGGGGTGTCGCTCGCGGTGGCCGAACGGCTGGTCGACATGCTCAACCACGGCGTGCACCCGGTCGTTCCGGAACGCGGCACCGTCGGCGCCAGTGGCGACCTCGCCCCGCTTTCGCACCTGGCCCTGCCGCTGCTGGGCCGCGGCAAGGTCGAGTACGAGGGCCGCGTTCACGACGCGGCGGACGTGCTGCGCCGCCTGGGCTGGCCGCCGCTGCGGCTGACCGCGAAGGACGGCCTGGCGCTGACCAACGGCACCCAGTACATCACCTCGGTGGCGCTGGTGGAGCTGGGCCGGATCGTCGCACTGGCCGAGACCGCAGACCTGGTGGCGGCGATGAGCCTGCAGGCGTTCAGCTGCGCCGAGCGGTTCTTCGACGAGCGTTACCACCGCCGGTCGGGCAACCGCTGGCGCGGCGCGGTGGCCGGCGCACTGCGCCAGCACACCCGTGGCAGCAACCATGCCAAGTTGCCGAGCGCGGTCCCGTCGATGCAGGACCCGTACTCGTTCCGGTGCATCCCGCAGGTGCACGGCGCCGCGCGCGAGCACATCGACAACGCGGAAACGTCCATCCTCAACGAGGTCGACACGGTCGCGGACAACCCGCTGTTCTTCCCCGACGACGAGATCGCGCTGTTCGGCGGTAACCTGCACGGCGAGTCGGTGGCCATGTCGGCCGACCTGCTCGCCATCGCGGTAACCGAGCTGGGCTCGATCTCCGAGCGCCGCACCTACCAACTGCTGTCCGGGCGGCGCGGCCTGCCGGACTTCCTCACCACCGACCCGGGCGTCAACTCCGGGCTGATGATCGTGCAGTACACCTCGGCGGCGCTGGTCAACGAGATGAAGACGCTGTGCCACCCGGCCAGCGTGGACACCATCCCGACCTGCCAGCTGCAGGAGGACCACGTCAGCATGGGCGGCACGGCGGTGCTCAAGCTACGCCAGGTCGTCAGCGACTTCGAGACGGTTCTGTCGGTCGAGTGGCTCACCGCGTGCCAGGCGGTCGACCTGCGACCGGACCTCGTCCTCTCCGCGCACTGCCGGTCGCTGCACGCGACCTACCGCGGCCTGGTCGGGCGCTTGGACGAAGACCGCGTGCTCAGCGACGACATCGAGCGCACCGCGGAGTTCCTGCGCGGCGTCGAGCTCCGCCCGAGCGTCGAGCGCACGCTGGTCGGACAGGGGGTCGGCTGATGCCGGGAACCACGGTGCTCGCCGAGGTCGAGGAGTGCTGGCGCGGGGTCGCGCCGGAGGCGGGCCGGCTACCCGCCGCGGACGACAACCTGTTCGAGCTGGACGTCGACTCGTTCGTGTTCATCCAGTTCGTGCGCGAGCTGGGGATCCGGTTCGGGGTCGAGCTGCCGCTGGTCGAGATCTTCCGTAGCCCGACCTTCCGCACGGTGGCCGGCCACGTCGAGCGGGCGAAGGAGTAGTCGTGTCCGACGTAGTCACCCGGGCGACCCGCGAGGAGTTCGGGCTTTGGTACGAGGAACAGGCAGGCACGCCGGTCCGGCGGCTGCTGTGCGCCTTCGCCGCCGCGCTCGCCACTCCGGCGCCACCCGGTCGAGTCGCCGGGGCGCTCGGCCGGGTGCTGGACCGGTACCCGGAGTGCCGGACGGTGTTCGGCCCCGACACCGACGGCACGCTCGTCCGGCTCCCGGGGCCGGGCCCCACGCCCACCGTCCGCTTCGGACCGGAGTGGTCCGTGGCCGGTGCGGCCGCCGCGCTGGGCGCCGAGCCGTTGTCGGCCGAGACCGGGCCGGTGCTGCGGCTCGGCGTCCTGACCGGCCCCGCAGGCCAGGCGCGGCAGGTGATCGGCGTTGCGCACCACGTCGTGTGGGACGGCCGGTCGGAGGAGCTGTTCTGGGCGGCGCTGGCCCGCGAGCTCGCGGAACCCGGGCCCGACGGCCCGCTGCGGCCGCCACCGCCGGCGTCGGCGCCGGCGCCGGAGGAGACGGCGGACCCGCAGTGGCGGGCCGAGGTGCCCCCGGGCGTCCGAGCCGCGGCCGAGCGGCGGGCACGGGCCCACGGCGTCACCCCGTTCAGCTGGCTCGTCGGGCATTGCGCGGCCGCCGCCGCGGACGCGGGCGAGGGGGCCCTCACGCCGTACATCGACGTCGACCTGCGGGTGCTCGACCCGGCGTCCCGCGAGCGCGTCGGCTACTTCCAGACCCAGCGCGCGCTGAGCGTGGTCCACCCCGGCACCTCCGGGCCCGACGCCGCCCGCGCGGTGCTGGCCGACATCGGCGCCCTGGCCACGCTCGCCCTGACCACCGGCCTGCCGCCCGAGCCGGAGACGACCGGTCCCAGCTGCAAGTTCTACGTTCGCGACCAGCGGTCCGTGCCCGGCGCGGCCCTGACGCCGATCGACACCGCCCTGCCCGTCGCCCGCAACGACTTGGCCGCCGGCCTGACCGCGGCGGGCGGGCGGGCTCACCTGACCGTCACCGCCCGGCGCGGGGCGCCCGGCCCGGCGCCCGCGGCACTGGGCCGGGCCCTGCTGGCCGCGCTCGACCGCGCCGCGCACGACGGCCCGCAAGGAGATGAGAAAGCATGAAACAGTTCACCGTCGACCGCCCGGTCGGCGCCTGGTGGCCGGTCCACGGTCCCGACGTCGACGCGGCCGTGGACCACGACGGCGGGGCCGTCCTCGACGGCCCCGGCCTGGCCGGCACCGCCGTCTTCCAGGACCTGGCCGGGCGGGCGTGCGGCCCGCTCTCACGCGACAATCCCGAACACCGCCACGTGACCGACGACCCGACCGGCACCGTCAACACGCCGGTCGAGTTCTCCAGCTCGCGGAAGCTGCTGTGGCACAACGAAAACACCTTCGCCGCGCAGTGGCCCCGGCGGATCGCGTTCGCCTGCGCCCGCCGCGCCGCCACCGGCGGGGACACCCCCACCGTGGACATGGCTGCGGTGTACGACCTGATGGATCCCGGGCTGCGCACGCGGTTCGAGGACGCCGGCGTCACCTACACCCGCCGGCTCGGCGGCGACCTGGGACTGGACTGGCGGACCCTGTACGGCACCGAAGACCGCGCCGAGGCCGAAGCCGCCTGCACCCGCGAAGGCGCGCAGTGGCGCTGGGACGGGGATGTACTGGTCACCCAGCAGTGCCGGGCCGCCGTTGCCGGGGTGCCCGGCGGCCGCCGCTCGTTCGTGGCGCAGGTGCTGCACTGGCACCACCGGGCCATGGACGCCGACGTACGTGAATCGATGGTCGCACTGATGCCGCCGGAGGAGTTCCCGAAGGACTGCACCTTCGGGGACGGCGAGCCGATCCCGGACACCGCCGTCGACGCCCTGATCGCCCTGTGCGCGCGGCTGGAGGAGACCGTGCCGTGGGCCGAGGACCGGGTGGTCCTGCTGGACAACCTGCGCCGGGCGCACGCCCGCAACTCTTTCACCGGCGAACGCCGCCTGCTCGTCGCCATGGGTCGCGCGGCAAGCCACACGGAGGCCGGCCGTGTCGCGTGAACTCGTCGCCGCGATCCGCGCCGGGCGCGGGGACGCGGTGATCGAAGGCGGGCGGCGCACGTCCTACCCGCAGCTGCTCGACGATGCCGGTGCGCTGGCCGCGTCGCTGCGCCGGCACGGCGCCGGGCCCGGGACCGTCGTCCCCGTGCAGGGCACCGGTACGACGGAGACGATCACCCAGATCGTCGCGGTGCTGCTGACCGGCGCCGCCTACGCCCCGGTCGACTCGCGCACCCCGGACCGGACCGTGGCCGCCTTCGCCCGGCTCTGCGGCGCTTCGGTCGTGCTCGGCGCCCGGCGGGACACCGCGCACGGCCTGCGCTGGACGGACTCCGCCGAAATCGTCGCGGATGCCAGTCGCGAGCCGTGGACGAGAAGAACCGTGCCCGGCTCGACCGCGTACGTCATCGCCACCTCCGGCACGAGCGGCGCTCCGAAGGGAGTCGTCGTGCCCGAGTCGGCGGTGCTGGCCTACCTCGGGTGGGCGATGGCCGAGTACGGCGGCGGGTACGGCGCGCCGCTGTTCACCTCGCTCGGCTTCGACCTGACCGTGACCAGCCTGCTGGGACCGCTGGTGTCCGGCCGGACCGTCGCGGTGCTCGACCCGGTGCGGTGGCCGCTGGCCGTCGTGACCGACCCGCGGCCCTTCGACGAGGCCGGGTTCGTCAAGCTCACGCCCAGCCAGCTCGACATCGCCTGCCGCCTGATGACCGAGACGGGCACCCGCTCCAGCGTCCCGGTGCTGGTGGTGGGCGGCGAAGCGATGCGCGGGCCGGCCCTCGCCCGGTGGCGCGACCGGTTCCCCGCGGCGGCGATCGTCAACGAGTACGGCCCGTCGGAGGCAGCCGTCGGCTGCTGCCGCTACACCGTCCCTGACGGCTTCACCGGCGCCGACGTCCCCATCGGCACACCGCCGCCCGGCGTCGGACTGGAGCTGGCGCCGCTGCCCGCGGACTACGCGTACCCTCGCGATCCCGGCGGCGAGCACGGCGAACTCGTCATCACCGGCGCTCAGGTCGCCGCCGGTTACCTGGTCCCCGACGCGCTGGGGCGCGGGGTGCTGACCCCGTTCGCCGTGCGGGCCGGGCAGCGCCGGTACCCCAGCGGGGACCACGTCTCCTGCGGGCCGGGCGGCCTGTTCACCTACCACGGCCGGATCGGCCGCGAGGTCAAGGTGAACGGCTTCCGGGTCAACCTGGCCGCGATCGAGTCGCGGCTGGCGGACTGTCCCGGCGTGCTCGCCGCCGCGGTCGCCGCCGGGCCCGACGGGCTCACCGCGCACGTCGCCGCGAGCGGCCCGGCGGTCACCGCCCGGTCGGTGCGGCGGTACCTACTCAAGTTCTTCCCCGTCTACGCGGTGCCCGCGGAGATCGCCGTCGGCCCCGAAATCGCCGTGACCGAGCGCGGGAAGCTCGCCACGGCCCTGTCGTCCCCCCACTCCGAGGACCGGTCATGACCACCCTGCCCCTGCGCACCACCCCGGCCACGCTGACGCCCGGCGATCTCGGCCACGACCTGCGCACCACCCCGCCCGCAGCCGCCGCAGCGCGCGTGCGGGCCGAACTGGCCGACGCGGGCGCGGTGCTGTTGCGCGGGTTCGGCGTCGACGGTACCGACGACTTCGCCGCCGTCGTGGCCGCCCTTGGCGGCGAGCGGCTGGAGTACACCGAGCGCTCGACGCCGCGCAAATCGCTCGGCGGCCGCGTCTACACCTCCACCGAGTACGCCAAGGACAAGGAGATCTTCTTCCACAACGAGAACTCCTACCAGGCTTCGTGGCCGCGCTGGCTGTTCTTCCACTGCAGCGTCCCGGCCGCCGGGGGCGGGGCCACCCCGCTGGCCGACATCCGCGAGGTGACCCGGCTGCTCGACGCGGACGTACGGGCTGAGTTCGCCGAACGCGGCTGGCTGCACGTGCGCACCTACCAGCCCGGGTTCGGCCTGCCGTGGCCGGAGGTGTTCGGCACCGAGGACCGCGCCGAGGTCGACCGCTACTGTGCCGCGGCCGGGATCACCACGACCTGGCGTCCCGACGGCGTGCTCCAGACCCGGGCCCGGCGGGCGGCCTTCCACCGGCACCCTGACACCGGGGAATCGTTGTGGTTCAACCACATCGCGTTCTTCCACCCGAGCACGCTGCCGCCGGCCGCGCTCGCCGTGCTCACCGACATGCTCGGGCACGACAGCCTGCCCAACGACACCTGCTACGGCGACGGCGAGCGCATCCCCGACAGCGTGTGCGCGCACATCCGCGACTGCTACCGGCGCGCGTCCTCGCGGTTCGACTACGAGCGGGGCGACGTCCTGTTCGTGGACAACATGCTCGCCGCGCACGGCCGGGAGCCCTACGACGGCGACCGGAGCGTCGCGGTCGCCATGACCGACCTGGTGCGGGGGACCGCGTGACCGCCGTCGCCGCGCCCGGGACGGCCGCCCGCGTCCGGCTGCCGGTCAACGAGGACGTCATCACCCGCGCCTACCAGTTCTACGCGTTCCCGGTGTCGATCATCGAGGCCTGCGACCCGGCGAAGGTCGAGTGGACGCTGACGAACTTCATCCACCTGGCCTACGACCGGCGGCCGGGCACGCCGGTGCCGCTGTGCTTCTACATCTTCGACTACGCGGCGAACCCGCACCTGGAAACGATGCGGACCGACGCGGAGCTGATGCACGATTTGCTCGGCTCGCGGCTGTCCGGGTTCGCCGCGCGGCAGCTGGCGCAGGGCTGGTACCTCTACCTCAACGTCGACGAGCACCACATCCCGCGCCGGTACGCCTTCGGGCGCCGGCGGATGTCTCACGACCTGCTCGTGCACGGGTTCGACGCCGAAGCCGGCACGGTCGACATCCTGGGCTACGACGAGAACCCCGTCTTCCGCTCGGTCACCATCCCGGCCGCCGCGCTGGACCGGGCGTTCGCGGAGCACCGCGGGCTCGGCAGCGGGTGCCGTCAGTTCGTCATGTACCGGTACCTGCCGGAGAGCGCGTTCGCCTTCGACCGGGACTTCGTCGCCGCGGAGATCCGCACCTACCTGCGGTCGGAAAACCCGACCGCCGCGCTGCGGGCGTTGCGCGAACCGTGGGACCGCGTGTACGGGCTGGCCGTGTGGGACTGCTTCGCGGACGAGATCGCCGCCGCCCGCGCGGGCGAGCGCGAGTACGACAACCGCTCGGCCCGGGTGCTATTCGAGCATTCGAGCCTGATGCTGGACCGGATCCGGCTGCTGCTCGCGGGCGACCCGACCGCCGCCGAAGAGGCCACCCGTGCCTACCGCCCGGTGGTCCGCTTCTGCCGCAGCCTCTGCTACGCCGTCCTGGCCGCCGCGACGGCGGGCGACCACTCCTCCCTCGACCGGCTCGCCGGCGAATTCGCCGGCGTCACCGACCGCCACGCCGCCGTGCTGCGGGCGCTCGTCGGCCCGGACACCCCCTGACCGCAAGGAGATCTGTCGTGTACGTGTTGGGAATCAGCGGGCTGAACCGCAGCGAACCCCGCATGCGCCGGGAATTCCCCGGCTTGGAGCGCCGGCAGTACCGGCTGGCGCAGGGCGCGGACTCGGCCGCAGCCCTGGTGACCCCGGACGGCATCGTCGCCGCGGCCGCCGAGGAGCGGTTCGCCCGCGACAAGGGCACCGGCCGCTTCCCCCGCCAAGCCGTGGACTACGTCCTCGCCGAGGCCGGCATCAAGCCGCGGGACGTCGCGTTCGTCGCGCACAACTTCGACTTCGCCCCCTACCGGCCGTTCTTCGAGACCGAAGGCACGCTCGAGGAGTACGACGAGGTGTACTCGGCCGACGCGGTGGCGCGCGACCTGCACGCCGAGCACACCTGGGACCCCGCGATGCGGATCGTCCCCGTCGCCCACCACCTCGCGCACGCCGCCAGCGCGTTCTACTGCTCGGGTTACCCCGAAGCCGACGTCCTCGTGGCCGACGGCATCGGCGAGTTCGAGAGCACGTCGCTCTACCGCGCCGACGCCGACGGGATCCGCACCACCGCGCAGATCCGCGGGCTGCACTCGATCGGCCTGGCCTACGGCCTGGTCACCATGCACCTGGGCTTCTGGATGAACATGGACGAGTACAAGGTGATGGGCCTCGCCCCGTACGGCAACCCGGCGCCGATGCGCGAGGCGGTGGCCGAGATCGTCCGGCTGCGCGAGGACGGCACCTACAGCACACCGTTCACGTACCTGAACCGGACGCCGCAGGAGCGTGCCACCTACGCGCGGTCACTGGAGTACCTGGCCGGGCTGCTGGGCCCGGCCCGGCGGCCCGAGGAGCCGATGCAGCAGCGGCACCTCGACCTCGCCGCCGCTATCCAGGAGGCGACGGAGCAGGCGGTCCTGCGGTTCCTGGCCGTCGAGCGGCCGCGCGCGGACTCGCTGTGCCTTGCCGGCGGGGTCGCGCTCAACTGCGTGGTCAACAAGGCGATCCGGGAGACCGGGTGGTACCGCCGCCAGTTCGTGCAGCCCGCCGCCGGAGACGACGGCACCGCGCTCGGCGCGGCGCTGGCCGTGCTGCACCGCGCCGACCCCCGGCTGCCCGAGCTGCCCGCCCCGGCCCGCCGAACGCCGCGGCTGGGCCCGCCCTACCTCGGGCCGGCCTACGGCCCGGGCGAGGTCACGGCCGCGCTGAACGGCATCGACGCCACGGTGACCCGGCCCGGTCCCGCCGCACTGGCCGCCGAGGTGGCGCGGCTGCTCGCCGACGGCCGGGTGGTCGCGCTCTTCCAAGGCCGCATGGAGTACGGGCCGCGGGCGCTGGGCAACCGCAGCATCCTCGCCGACCCGTCCACGGCGGAGATGCGCGACCGCATCAACGCGATGGTCAAGCACCGCGAAGACTTCCGACCGCTGGCTCCGGCCGTGCTGGAGGAGTACACCCAGGACTGCTTCGTCGTCGATGACCCGGCGGAGTTCCTCTGGATGGTGGAGACCGTCGACGTCCGTCCTGAGTGGACGGAGCGGCTCGGCGGCGTGACGCACGTCGACGGCTCGGCCCGCATCCAGGTCGTCCGGCGGGCCGACAACGAGCTCTACTGGCGGATCATCGACGGGTTCCGCGAACTGACCGGTACCCCGGTGGTCCTCAACACCTCGTTCAACGTGCGTGGCGAGCCGGTCGTGTGCTCGCCCGCGGACGCGGTGCGCACCTTCCTGAGCAGCGACGTCGACGCTTTGGTGCTGGGCGACCACCTCGTCGTGCGGAAGGCCGACGACGTCGAGCAGATCATCGGCCGGCTCTGGCAGGAAATTCTCGGGATCGACCCGCCGGGCCCGGACAGCCGGTTCTTCGCGGTCGGCGGCGACTCGATCACGTCGGTGCGGTTCGTCGCACTCGCCCGCGGCGAGGGGCTGCAGCTCAGCCTGCGGGACATGCTTGCCGACGACCGGCTGGACGTGCTTGCCGGGCACGCCCGTCTGCGAGCGGCGTCGTGACCGCCACCGCGCACGAGGTCGCCACCGACCCCGCCGACCTGCCGGACGACCACTGGACCGGGGTGCCCCCGTTCGGGCTGCTCGAGGACGCCGACCGGGCCCGGGTGCCCGCCGGGGCGGTCGACGCGTTCCCGATGACCGCGCAACAGACCGCGATGGCCGCTCAGCTGGTGCTCGGTTCGGCCCGGCGCCGCAAAGGCGCGGCGGACGTGCCGCCGTACCACAACGTGGCCATGTCACGGATGTCCGTGCCGAAGGTCGACCCGGCGGTGTTCGCCGGATGCGCCGAGGCACTCGTGGACCGGCACGAGATGTTCCGTTCGGTGCTGGACCTCGACACGTTCTCCCGGCCGATGCAGATCGTGCTGGCCCACGCGCCCGAGCCGGTGCTGACCGTGCACGACCTGCGGGGCTTGCCCGCGGCCGCCCGGGATGCGGAGCTGGAACGGTTCGCCGCGGCCGAGAACGCCAAGACGCTGTCGCTCACCGCGGCGCCACTGACCCGGTTCACCCTGCACGTTCTGAGCGATCGGGACATCGCGTTCACCATCACCGAGCCGCACGCGATCGCCGACGGCTGGAGCACGCACCTCAACCTGGTCGAGTTCTTCGACACCTACGTCGCCGCGCTCGGCACCGGGCAGGCTGCGGCGACCCCGCCGCCGTCCGCCCGGCTGCGACACCACAACGCGCAGCAGGACGCCATGCTCGAGTCCACGGTGGACAACCAGTGGTGGCGGGACCGGCTGCGCCCGTGGACCGAGGCCGCCGCGCCGCCGGGCCCGGCGGGCGCCGGACCGGCCTGGCACGCCACACTGTCGATCACCGGTGCCGAGTTCGCGGCGCTGGAAGAGCTGGCGCGGACGTCCGGCACCGGCCTCAAGGCCGTCCTGCTGACCGTGCACCTGACGGCGTTGCGGGAGCTCCCGGGCGCGGTGGGAACGCTGACCGGCGTCACGGTCAACACCCGGCTCGCCGTCGAGGACGGCGTCGACGCGCGCGGCATGTTCCTCAACGTCGTCCCGCTGCCGTGGACCGGGGCCGTCCCCGAGCCCGCCGCGGTGCGCGCCGGCCTGCTGGCGGCGACCACGCGGGGCCGAGTGCCGCTGGCCCACCTGGTCCGCACGCTCGGGCCGGCGGCCGCGCCCCGGTCGTTGTTCGTGTTCAACAGCTTCCACAGCATCGCCGGGGCCGCGCAGCGGCTGGGCGTGGACACGTTCGAGGAGGTGGCCGACTGGTCGCGCACCGACTTCCCGTTCGAGGCGAGCTTCAACCGCAGCGAAGAGGCCGACGGGCGGATCGACCTGCAGCTCTACTCCGACGGCCGGTTCGCCGGCGAGCCGGACGCCGTGCGCGCCTACCGGGGCGCCGTTCGCGCGGTGGGGGGACTCGGCGATGACTGAGCCCAGCTGCGGGGCCACACTGTGGCGGGCCCTCTGCGCCGCTGCGGCGGCCGAGCCCGGCCGGACCGTGATCCGGGACGGCGCCCGCGTCCTGACCGCCCGCGAACTCGTGACCGTGGTGGGCACCGCCGCCCTGCGGCTGCGGCAGGTCGTGCCGCCGGGCTCCCGGGTCGGAGTACGCCTGGCACCCGGGACCGACCAGCACGTCGCGATCCTCGCCACCCTCGTGGCGTCCTGTGTGTACGTTCCGCTCGATGTGTCGTGGTCGGTGGAAAGGACCGCCTACGTTTGCGGGGACGCCGAAGTCGCCCTGGTCCTGGGCGACGGGCCGGCGGGCACCCGCTCGCTGCCCTTCGCCGAGCTGGGGGCGCACCGGCTGGCCGTACCGGACGCGACGGTCCCGGACCTCGGCGCCGCGGTCGCACGCCTCGACACGACGCCGGTGCCGCCGGTCTACGTGATGTACACCAGCGGGACCACGGGCGCGCCGAAGGGCGTTGAGACGACCTGGCCGGCGCTGCGCAACCGGCTCGCCTGGATGCAGGACGTATACCCGCTCAGGCCCGCTGACGTGGTGCTGTCCAAGACCTCCTGTGGGTTCGACGTGTCCGTTTGGGAGTACCTGTGGCCTCGGCTGCATGGCGCGTGCACCGCCGTCCTCGACATCCGCGCGGACGGCGGTTGGTCCGGCCTGTGGCGGGTGCTGCGCGAGGAGGGCGTCACCGTGTGCCACTTCGTCCCGTCGGTCGCGCGGGCCGCGCTGCGCGACCCGGCGGCCGGCCCGGTGCCGAGCCTGCGCATGGTCGCCCTCAGCGGCGAGGTGCTCGACCGCGACACGGCGTCGGCGCTGCAGCGGCTCGCGCCGGCCGCGCGGATCGTCAACATGTACGGGCCGACCGAGTGCGCGATCGACGTCAGCCACTGGACGTTCGACGAGCGCGAGCGGTGGGACCCCGTTCCGATCGGGCGCGGCGCCGCAGGCTGCGCGCTGACCCTGCGCCCCTCCGGCGAGCTGGTGATCTCCGGCGTGCAGGTCGCCGGCGGCTACCTGGGCGCAGCCGCGGGCACCGGCGGGTTCAACCCGGACGGCACGGCCTACGCGACCGGGGACACCGCGGTCGAGGTCGAGCCGGGCGTCTACGCCGTGCTCGGCCGGAGCGACCGGCAGGTGAAGCTCAACGGGGTGCGCGTGGAGCTGGACGGGCTGGAGGCGGCGGTGCGGGCCCACCCCGGAATCCAGGACTGCGCCGCGTTCCTGGACACCGGCGACCCGGGCGGTCCGCCCCGGGTGGTGCTCGCGTGCCGGCCGCGCGACCCCGGCGCGGTGCCCGGCACCCGCGTGATCCGGGAATTCGTCCGGGCCACCTCGGCGATGGAGGACGTCGCGTTCCGGCTGGTCCCCGTGGACCGCCTGCCGCTGACCGCCTCCGGCAAGACCGACTACCGGGCCCTGGCCCACGACGTAGGAGAAGGGAGTCACCGTGGACAGCGCGTTCACTGACCTGGAACGGGAGTACACCGCCGTCACCGGCCGGCCGCTCGATGAGCCGGACCTGGACATCTTCGATCTCGGCCTGGCCTCGATGGCCGTGCTGGAGCTGATCAGCAGGCTGCGCGGGCTGGGCTACGAGCTGCGGATGGACGACTTCGTCAACGCAGAGAGCATGCGCGAGGTCGCGCAGACGATGGCCGGATGCCGGCTGTGAGGCTGCTGCGCGTCAACCCCCGGTTCCGGGTGCTGTGGGTGATCAACCTCGTGTCGTCGATGGTCGGCTGGTCACTGGGCATCGCGCTGTCGGTCCACGTCTACCTGCTGACGCAGTCGGCGCTGCTGACCAGCGTCCTGGCGGCGACCTCGACAGTGGCCGGCATCGCCTTCGGCGCACTGGCGGGATCGACGGCCGACCGGCACGACCGCCTGCGCATCGTCCGTTCCGGCCTGCTGATCCGGGTGCTGTTGCTGGTGGCGCTGTTCGGCGTCGCGGAGTCGGGGCCGGGCCTGGTGGCCGTGGTCTTCCTGCAGGCGACGGTCCAGCAGTTCTACGGTCCGGCGGAGCAGGTGCTCATCGCGTCCTACGTCTGCGGCGAGGAACTGTCGGAAGCCAACGGGCTCAATTCGTTCGCCTCCAACGCGACCCGGCTGATCGCTCCGGCCCTCGGCGGCTTCGTCATCGCCTGGGCCGGGTTCCGCTGGACGGTCGTGGGCATGTCGGTGCTGATGGCGGTGTCGTTCCTGCTGAGCCTGGCACTCCCGGGCGACCGCGCGAGGCGGACGGCCCGCGCGGAAACCGGGTCCGGCGGGGGAGTGCGCGAGCTGCTGCGCACCAACGCCCGCGTCCGCGGGCTGGTCCTGCTGCAGCTGCTGGACGCCCTCAAGGAGGGGCCGCTGTCGGCGCTGTTCCCGGTTTTGATGCTGGGGGTGATCGGCGCGACGTCGGGTGAGATGGGCACGGCCAACAGCGCCTTCGCCGTCACGGCGGTGATCGCGGGCCCGATCGTCGGCGTGACGGTCCGCCGCCTCGGCTACCGGCTCCCGGTGGTGGCCGGGGCAGCCATCGCGAACGCGCTGATCGTGGTGCTGGCGGTGTGGCCTTCGACGGCCATGGCGTTGGTGGTGTTCGGTCTGTCTGGCCTGCCGTTCACGCTGTCCTGGGTGGGCACGCAGACGTGGCTGCTGCTGACGGTCCCGGAGACCAGCCGCGGCCGCATCGTCGGCACGTCGGGAGCGCTGTATGCGGCGATCCTGCTGGTCACGATGCTGGCCGCAGGGGCATTGGCCGACCTGGTGGGCGTCCGCTGGGTCCTGGGCGCGACGGCGGGCGCGGCGGTCGCGGGCCTGCTGGCGGTCGACCGTCTGGTCCGCACCCCGCTGGAAAGCCCGGTCCCGGCATGACCGCCGTGGGCACGCCACCCGCAGCGGTGGCGGCTGACGCCGGGAGTATGTCGACGCGCCGGATCATCGCTCTGACCCGAGGCATCTGTGCGGCCGACGTCCCGGACGCAGCGGTGGCGGACCTACTCCGGGCGGACCGCGTCCCGATTTGCTGGGTCTGCCACGAAGGCCACTTCAGCGTGACGGCGCCCAGGTGCCGGGTCCACGGACCTGCATGCTGACGCCGGCTCTGGTGCCGTAATCGTTTCGGTGCGCAGCCGGCTGGAGGCGAACGCTGCTGCAGTTCACTAAGAAGTCAGTTGTGGAGTCGCCGACCGTCGAGCGGTTGATCGAACTTCTAAAACTGACAGAGGTTGTTGACAGTCTGGGCTCCTGATCAAGGGAGGCCCATGGCTGAGCGAGTGTGGAGTGAGAAGGACCTGGTCAGGCGCCCGCTCACCAGACAGATATCGGCGGATGGTCTTGCGATCACGGCCGAGGTGGCGCGCGATTGCGCCGATCGACCACCCCTGCTCACACCGGGCCTGGGCCTCCACGTCCTCCAGCGAAAGCGTCCGGCCTCCAGCAACGGTCCACAATGACCAACACCGCGAACTGTCTCTGCAGGCGCGCTGACCAGCGCAAACGACATGCCGGGTAGGATTGCCTCAGCTGGGGAAATTCAAAGAGTGAGAGTGGGGACTTTCAGAGATCGTCATCAACACGGCACCGTGGTCGCCGAGGACGACAGCGCCGCCGATCGTGCCGAACCGGCCGCTCTCACCATGCGGGCCGGGCTGAACAGCTCGCTAACCGCGCCACCTGCGGCACCCCAGCGCGCCGTAGCAGGCGCGGTGGTGGTGCTCGGCGATGGTCGGCGGGGCGGCTTCGGTCACCGCTGTGGCCACCGCGGTCATGCCGGTCGCTTCGGTGAGCCATTGCCACGCTCGTTCGTCGTCGAGCAGCCGGTGCGCGGCCGACACGATGGCGCGGCGGAGGTCGCGGTGCAGCTGCAGGTCCGCCCACAGTGCGGCGAGCTCGTCGGCTGCGCCGGGCACGCGGTGCTCGGCGAGCAGCCGGATCGCTTCCTTGCGCGAGGTCACCTTCTTGCCGGCCAGCACCGGCCGGAGCGCGGCGCCCAGTTCGGCCGGCGGATGGTCCGGGCGGCACGGCCGACTGCGTACACCGCGTCCCGGGCGCGGTTGTGTCGGCGTAGCCGAGCAGCATGCCTAGCGCATCGCCGAGCCGATCAGCCCAGACAGCCTGGCCTCGACCACGGCGTCTCTGTTAGCTCGCACGGATGCGGACTTTCCATCGCTAAGCCGAGGCATCATGTGTTTCGACGACCACCGGTACGCGGGTAGTCCGCGGGCTTCGTCGTTGCCCTCACCCGTCCGGTCGGCGACCTGCTTGCCGACCTTGTTCTACACCCAACCGAATGCGCCTGTGTCGGCGAAACTGACAACTAACAGCGCGGTCACCGGATCCGGTCCAGCTGCAGGGTAATTGAAGAAGACGAGCTGGTTGCTGAATTCGTCAAACACGGTGGTACTTCGGGAAAAAGGTTTATTGCTCCAAGTGGTCAACTTCACGTCCAGCTTTACTGCGTCCCCGGAGATGGTGAAAGTCATTTCCTCGCGGTCGGCATTCGTGCCCAAGAATTGTTGACCCGAGTCCGGTGGAGGGCTGTCAAGATTCAGACCACGATCACTGAACCACACCTCGATCCTGCTGAACTTCAACCCGATCGCGTGCCCGCTGGAATCCTTCACCAGCGTGCCGTTGATGCCCCAGCCGTAGCTCGTGATACCTGGCTTGAAGTGTGGCGGTGGGCCGATCTGGGGCCACCGCTGAGCGGTCGTGCGGGTGATGCTGGGCTCGCGCTGAGCCGCCTTGTTGATCCATTCTTGTAAGAAATCGGTCGCTAGAGACATATCCACCACCGAAGCGCGGGTTGTAGGATTATTGATCTTCGACGGAGTGCGTCGATGCTCTGATAGTCGTATTTTGCTGCGCAAATGATACGCGTCTCGACGACTAGGTGGTTGTCAACACTCGTTCGTCTGCCGGGGTGATCCTTTGACTTGGCGGACGGCGTGATCAAGAGAGGGCCCGGCGGGCGCGGCCCTGAGTCCCGCTCCGAGGCGGCAACTATTCATGTCCAACATGGGGGTCAACCTCACTAAGGGCCTGCGTTGGGCTCGCGCCGCTGACCTCAGCTGCGGCAGTCGAGCAGTGGAGCCGCACTGCGCACCGTCCGATCCCACGGGCCTTGCCGCCTGCTGGCTGCGGGATTCCTGACGAGTCGTTAGCGCGCTTCACCGGTGCCGCCGGACCGCAGCGATCTCCCTCGGGCGAATGGCACCTGTTGCGGACTGGCGAAGGCTCCCGCACATCGGAACACGCGCCAGACGTATTCAGAGCCCTCACGACTAGGGCCATAGTCCGAGCTTGGTGAATTCTTCTCGGACATATTCATTCACCTCGTCTTGAACTTCGTCGATCAGCTCCAGCGTTCGGCGGGACTCGGTCGAGGCGTCAGCCTGCCGTCCGGTTGCGGCGTGTGCTCGCACGAGTGTGACGTGCGCGCGCACCGAACTCACGTGGTCTTCGGGAGAACGACAGAGACCCACGGTCTCACGTGCGCGTAGCACCGCCTCGGTGAAGTCTCCTTGTTCGAAGCTGGTCTCGCTGAGCTCGAGAAGCACCGCTACGGTCTGGCTGTGGTTGACCGGGTGGTGAGTGTGCAGGGTCGCGGCTTTCTGCAGGTGGACCGCCGCCTCGTCGGGGTGGTTTTGCAGACGGGCGAGTTTGCCTAGCTGAAGCAGGGTTGCTGCGTGCTGTCGGTGGTCGGGTAGGCGCTGGAAGGTGTCTGCTGCGGCGGTGAGGTGTCCGAGTGCCGCTGTGAGGTCGTTGGCTTGTTGCAGGTCGGTTCCGAGTTGAAGGTGTGTGCGGGCTGCCAGAGCGGGTTGGTCGATGTCCGCGTGGATCTCCAGTGCTTCGCGGGCTCTGGCGATGGCCAGTTCGTACGCGCCGATCGTGCTGTAGTGGGAGGCGACGAAGAGGAGGGCCTCGGCGACGCCGCGTTGGTTGTCTGTTGTGCGGAAAAGGGTGACGGCGACGTGGGCCGACTTCAGTGATTCGTCGGGGTTGCCGAGATGGTGGTGCAGCTGAGCGAGTCCGGCGAGCACCTCGGCTTCGCTGCCGTGGTCCTGTGCGGCGATCGCCGCAGCGCGAACTTCCTCATGTGTGTGGAGCCAGTCGCGCAGGCTGTCGCCGATCAGCAGATGCGGGCGGAGCGTGCGGAGGATGGCGACAACCTGGGGAAGGTGCGTTCGTGCTCCCCGTCGTACGTTCGCGGCGATGCTGGCGCGTTCGCGCTCGAGCGATGTCGTCGCGTCAGCGTGGGAATCGCGGGATTCGTCCTCCGACCCGGGCCTTTCGGTCTCCGGCCGGGGGCGCGTGGGTGCCAGTGTCTCGGCGATGTCGGTGGCGAAATCGTTGATCCAGTCGAGCAGGCGGACCTGCGCGCGAGCTCGGCTGTCGGCGGGGTCCACCTTCATGGCGATCCGCTCGCCGGCCGCCCGGGTCAACGTGTCCATCGTGTAGCCGTGGCCGTGTGAGCCGATCAAATGCAGAGCACACAGAGCGTTGAGGTGAGAGCGGGTCGTATCCGGGCTGGTGCCATCCAGCGCCGTTGCCGCGGCAACGCTGAGGGTGGGCTCGATGTGCATGCTCAGGGTCCGGAACGTGCTGGCCGCGCCGGCCGGGAGGCTGTCATAGGACCACGCGATCGATGCCAGCAGCGTCCGGCTGTCTGTTTCGCCGGCCAGGAGCAGATCGCCAGGGGCAGGCGGGTCGGCTGGCGCCGTTGTGGTGGTAAGGGCGTCGGCGAGAATCCGGATGGCTCGGGGAAGGCCACCTGTCAAGTGATTGGCGGCCTCGGCCGTGAAGTTGCCGGCCGGCGCGTGCAGCTCGGGGACGAGCGCCGTCAGCAGTTGCGCGGTCTCGGCGGGTGTGAATCTTGCGACGGTCAGCCGGTAGGCGCCGTGATCGTTGACGAGATCGGTCAGGCGGTGGCGACTGGTCACGATCACCACGGAGGCGGCGCTGCCCGGCAGGAGCGGTATCACCTGTTCGGAGTTGAGCGCGTTGTCCAGGAACAGCAGAATCCGACGTCCCGCCAGCTTCGTCCGCAGCTGGTGGCCCCGCAACCTCGGTGAAATCGGAATGTCCGGCGCAGCGACTCCTAGCGATTCGAGCAGCTCAACCAGTACGTCGTCCGGGCTGCGCGCGGGGGTGGGGGAGTAGCCGGAGAGGTCGGCGTAGAGCTGCCCATAGGGGAACTGCTCCTGGATCGTGTGGGCCCAGTGCAGCCCGAGTTGAGTCTTTCCGACGCCGACCGGCCCGGTGATCACGATGACCAGGGTTGACGTCGGCCCGTTCATCTGTGCCTTGACCAGCAACTTCTCCAGCTCGGCAAGATGAGCGGGCCGATCGATGAATTCACTGACGGTGAGTGGGAGCTGGGCGGGCGGAATGGCGCGTAGCGCAGCTTGGGTGCGGCGGTGATCAGCAGGTTCGACCAGCTCGCGTTCCTGGAGAAGCTTCCTGTAGTGTTCCTGCAACTCTCGAGGTGGGCTGGTGCCGTACGACTCGGCGCACCTGTCCCAGATCTGTCTCCAGCAGGCGTCGAAATCCTCGAACCGTCCGAGTCCATCCAGGGCGCTGAGCCGCAACGCCGCGAAGGTGACATCCTGCTCGTGCCGTTCCGGCACAGCATCAAGCCGTTTCAGCACTTCGTGGAGGTTGCCCCGCTGCAACTCGATGGTGCACAAGGCCTGGTAGGCGGGTAGCAGCTCCCGGTCTTCCAGGTCTTCACGCTGGCGTTCCATCCAGCTTGTATTCAGGCCTGCGACGACGTCTCCACGCCACAGCGTGACTGCCTGGTCGAGCGCCTCAGCGGCTGTGTCGAGCTCGTTCGTCTCGCGAGCTGCTCGGCCGGCGCGGACGAGATCCTTAAACCGGAGGTAGTCAAGGGAGTCCTGCCCTCGGACGAACTTGTAGCCCCCGTCTTGAGTGAGGATCTCGCTGTCGGCCCCGGTTCCGCGAAGAGTGGCCCGCAGCCGGCTGACGTAGGCGTGGAGAGTTTTTCTGGCATGCAGGGGTGGGTCATCCCAGAGCGCGTCGATGACTGTCTGAACATTCACGAGCTTGCCGTGCCGCATCGCCAGCACACCGAGCAGGAAGCGTTCCTTCGCACGCTTGAAGTCGACTGTCTGGTCGTCAAGCCGCAGCTCCACGCTGCCCAGGATGTTCAACTCCATCGGGCTCCTTGTGCCACCCCGCGGAGTGCCGGCCAGGGACGCGATGACGTGCACATTAGCCCCGCGAACAAGGTAGTTGCCCCTGGTTACCGGGGCTGTCAAGGATCTGTCCTGTTCATGGCAACCGAAGTGTCAACCTCCGAGCTGGACGATCGGCCTCGTACAACAGGCCCAGCGGAGGTGGCCCAGATGCCCACGCCAGACAACATCTACCGTCGAGAGCAGCCCAAACGCGCCGCGAACGACACGCCACGGTCGCCGGCGGACACGCCGCCAGTCACGTCTGCCGCTCAGCGCTCGTTGCGGCGCTGGCTGCGACGGCTGTGGATGGACGACGCACATTCCGCGCCGCAGACGCGTGATGCATCAGCTGTCACGTGTGCGCTGCAGAAGCGCGGCTCGAATGCCGTACATCGGACGATCGTGGCTGTCGATGTCGAGGAGTTCTCGTCTCCTCATCGCACCAACGCCGACCGTCTTACCGTCCGTGCCGGGCTGTATGAGGTCGTCCACCATGCACTGCTGGCTTCTGGTGTTGTTTGGGACGATTGCCAGCACGTTGATCTCGGCGACGGTGTCCTCGTGCTGGCTCCGTCTTCGTATCCGAAAGCGATCTTCATCGAGCAGGTTGTTCCGATTCTGGCCCAGGCATTGGCTGGTTACAACGAAGATCATTCGCTGACCGAGCAGATCCGTCTAAGGCTGGTCCTGCATGCTGGTGAGGTCAGTTATGACGCATACGGAGCGACAGGGCAGGCGATCGTTCATGCGTTCCGGCTACTCGACTCTCCGGCTATCAAACAGGAGCTTGCGCAATCGCCCGGCCCGCTGGCATTGATAGCGTCGGCGTGGTTCTACGAAGAGGTCATCCGACACAGTGCACTCAGCCAGCCACGTCGGTACGTGCAGGTCACGGTCCGCGTCAAGGAGACTGTTGCGCCGGCGTGGATCTATGTCAAGTACGGTGACGGCTCCTCGGGCGATTTGCGACAACCTGGCTGAGGCCTCGCACAACGGCATCAACTGAGGTGAAGATCGCTTCGGCTGGATGTCCGCTGGCGCGTGGACCTGCCTCCACGATGTCGAGCGTGCGAGCGGGTGCGCCGTGCGTCTAATTCTGTTGGTCGTGGCACGCCTCGCGGAGAAGCAGGTCGTAAAGCGCAGCTCCGGCGGAACCCGGCGGTGGCTGTCCCGATCGCGCGCTCGACGGCGGGCGAGGCGAAGTCGGCGCCGAGCACCAGTCCCGAACCGGGCGGTGCCTGCTCGAACGTCTCCTTGCCGGCCTGGACTACGACGGCACGCTGGGTCTTCGATCAGGCCGCGGAACTCGTGCCCGTAGAGTTCCAGTACCTTTTCGGCGACCCGGTCCACACGTTCCTCCAGGTGCCGGCGGGGCTTCCGGTGAGCGCGGCCTTATACCGCTTGCCCGCCCAGGACCGCGGTGACCGTGACAGCCATGTCGCCGGTGAGTTCGTTCTTGGTCACGGCCTCGCAAGCGCTCTTGACGACGACCTCGCCGAGCTTGACCGCGATCACTCCGAGCACACTCACGCAGCAATCCCTTCCGGCCGTGATCGGGACAGTATCGCGCTGGAACCCGGAGCTGTAACGAGCCGGCGGGGAGAAATGCCCCCGATACCCGTTCGGCTCAGCAGCAGGCAGTGACCGCGGCTCGCCGGCGTCAGTGGTGTTCGGGGCACAGCGCTCGGTTGCGTGAGTCTCCACAACTCTGGCGGTGCGATCGCAGTCGGAAGTGGCGCGGCTGGAGCCTGGTCGACATGACCCGCCGTAGGACTGGCGAGCTGCCAATGCCTTGTGCGTACGCCACCACACGTCGCTGGAACATGACTGACTACGTGTGGCTGCATTAGGCCGAAAGAATGACTTGGGACGCGTGGTGACGGAAGACATGCCGGCAGGCGAGAGTTGTCGAGCGACAAGCTAGCTGATCATCCGACAGGCATTCTGGTCACTCCCGTGGCCGTGTGACATTGGACTTGAGATTCGGCGGGCCTCGCGCCGAGCGTGATCATGCACAGCAGCCGTCGGGGTGGGTAGCTTGGCCGATCCCCACGGTTGAGCAACCGCGGTGCGACAGCCGGCCAGAGGGGAGAGCGTGGCGCAGTCGGCGCCGCAGGTGGGCCCGCAGGGCTGTCAGGTTCGGCAGCGCTGGCGGCCGCAATTGGATACATGGCGTCCCTGGCGACCCCCAGGTCCATCACACGCCCGGATCTGCACCTGCACGGGCCGGAACGACGTCCGAACATGTTCGAGTCGATCACTTGGCGATGGCGACCCGTTCTTCGGTTCAAAACCAGGCCCCTACGGTGCCAGTCGTCGTAGCGCCGAGTGTGAACGTGCGGTCGTCATGCAGCGCGCCAGTCAGGTCAGCGCGCGTGAGGTCAGCCAAGTCGAGGTCTGCCTGGGAGAGATTCGCGTGAGTGAGGTGCGCGTCGGTGAGGTTCGCGTGCCTGAGGTTCGCGTCCGTGAGGTTCGCGTCGGCGAGGTCAGCGCGAGTGGCCTGCGTCCCGTTCAGGATCGCGTGGGCGAGGTCCGCGTGGCTGAGGTGGGCCTCGGTGAGGGTCGTGCCGCCGAGCTGGGCGTAAGCGAGGTAGGCGCCCGAAAGGTTCGCCTCGAACAGTCTCGCGTCGGTGAGGTTCGCGTAGGAAAGGTCGGCGTGGGCGAGGCCCGCGCCGTCGAGGTCTGAGTGGGAGAGATTGGCGTTGGTGAGGTTCGCGCCGTTAAGTTGGGTCACGATGAGCCTCATGCCGGCAAGGTTCGCGCTGGCAAGGTACGCGTGATCGAGGTGCGCGCCGTCGAGTTGCGCGCCGGCGAAGTGCGTGCGGTAGAGGTTCGCGCGTTCGAGCTGCGCTCCGATGAGGTTGGCGTTGGTGAAGTCGGCTTCAAATAGATTCGCGCCGCCGAAGTTCACGTAGGCAAGGTCGGCGCCGGTGAGGCAGACCCCGCGGAGGTCGGCGATTGTGTCTGCGTCGTTGTCGTGGTTGCGTCGGCCGAGGACCGACAGGGCAGCTCTGACATCGATCTGGACGTTCGTGCTGCTGGCGCAGGTGGTGGTGCCGTCGGGTTTTCCGGTGGCGGTCGGGAGCGTGCTGCGGATGAAGGCACTGAGGATCTCGATGATAGTGGCTTGATCGCGGGGTGAGTCTCTGGCCAGGCGTTCCAGGGCGTAGATGCCGCCGAGGCGGGTTTGGAGGTGGTCTGCCCCCTGGGTGCCGAGCTGGTCGACAGCCTTCGTGTAGCGGTCGGTGATCTGGCCTTGTTCGGACAAGTTGATCTGCGTGCGGGTCGCGGACAGCGACTGCGCAGTGAATCCCAGAGCGGCCAGGGCGGTGGCTGCGGTCACGACCGAGGTAATCGCTGTCCAGTTCCATCGCCGCGGCGGCGGCGTCACGTCCGGTGTCACCGTTGCACGTGGCAGCAGACCTGGCTGGCCCGGTTCCGATTCCCAGCGGATCGACATGGGTGGGATGACGGTGGGTCGTGGGGAACCGTGCCTGATGAGCGTGGCGGTGGCAGCAGCCAGCACCAGCGCGAGCAACAGCGGCCACCACCGGCCCAGCCAGGCTCCGATCGCCGCCCAGCCCGGCCACCATTGCTGGTCCGGCAGTTGCCTCAGCGCGGCATCCAACAGAAGAAGGACGGTGCTGACGCCCAACACGATCACAGCTACCCGCCGCGTTTTCGGTCTCACTCACAGACAGTCGTGTGAGGGGCCCGGGCCGCTACTGCTGCCTGGCAGGGGGTACGCATTCGTCAAGCCGGACTCTTGTGACGCAGGTCGAACCTGTATCACCGGTCGGCTTCGCTATCGAGCGTGAGGCAGCGGCAAGACGGCCGCCGCCCAGGGGCGACGGCTCCGGCGCCCAACCGCATGAACGCGTGGCGGGTTAGCCGAACAGGGCCAGATAGATTGACGCGTTAGTCTGCCGGGCGCGTCAGGCTATCTGTCCTGTCGCTGGTCAACGACTTGCCGTCGGCCATCTTGGCCGCCGCTTGACAGGGGCAACGCGTGGAGAACGGCGCCGGGCTGACGGCTCCGCCGGCTTCATAGTCGACGACGGGGTCAGCATTGGGTACGCGGTGGCTGTGCCCGCTGCTGCCGTGGCATCCGGTGATGGTCGGCAGGGCGACGGTCGGCTTGCCCTTTTCAGCCGGCCGCCGAGCGGAGCCAAGAGGAGCATGCTTACGACGTAGCGGATCTGGGTGACCGTGATCAAAGCCGGCCGAGCCGGTTCCTTCCGGTAGAGGTCACGGAACGCCAGTCGCGTGTGCCAGGGCTGCGTGGCACGCTGCTAGTACGTGGTGGGCAGGTAGTGGTAGCAGTAGTTGTCGTAGTAGTCGCTGAAGTCGAGCAGGAGCGCGTCGCCGGTCGAGGGGCCGACGACGCCGTCTGCCGGCAGGCCTGCCCAGCGCTGGAATTTCTGGATGGCGGTGTAGGTCTGCTGGCCGAACGCGCCGTCAGTGGTGGCGTACCCGGGCGAGGGCGAGTCGTCGATCAGCTTCTGGACGCACCAGACGGCGTGGGAGTTGTTCGTCTCTCCCCAGCCCACCCAGCCGGCGCCCACAGCGGCGTGGGCGGACCCGGTGGACGCCACGGCGGCCACGGCGGCCAGGGCTGTGGTGAGCCCGGCCTTGATGGCGAACTTCTTTCCGATCATTTCGATCCTTTCCCATGACGGTTAGTTTTGTGTTGAGGTTCATCTCTCTATGACGGTTCTGTTCTTGATGGTGTTCACTTATCCGACAGGAGTCGGGCTTCGCTCCCGAATCCAGCCGCCCCCTCAACGGCTGGATCCGTTGATTTGGCGCCGGTGTTCTGTTAGCGCCTGCACCAAGACTGCCCGCGGACTCAGACGGAGTCACCCCCATTCGGCCTCTGCCGAAAGAGGGCGAATCGGTCAAGAATAGGGGCGAGTCATGTTGGACTTGAACCAGGGGGACTTCGGTGGGATTCCGGTTTCATTTCACGGTCGAGGACCTGGCACGCACACGCGTGGACGACCGGCCGTATGCGATGATGGAGTTGCTGGCCGCCCTTCGGCAGCTGCAATCTCGTGCTCAGCCCGTGCGGTTCGGGGCTTGGCGCAGGGAGGTAACGGCTCGGCTGCCGGCCCAAGCCCGGATGATCGTCGATCTCGCACCTCCTTCAGGATCGATACCCGGGTTCCTGTTCCCACCCTCGGCCGGCGAAGCGCACCAGCTGCTGGACGAGGCGCGGGCAATCTCGTCACGAGAGATCCGCACCGCGCTTCTGTGTGTCGCGGAGTCCCGTTCCATTCCTGGCTGGGTGCACCGGCTTGCCGACGATCGGCAGCTAAGGCGCCAGCTCTTTGACACCTTCGCCCTTGTGTACGAGCAGGCCCTGGCCCCCTACTGGCCGCACGTGCGCACCACGGTTGCCACCGACCGGGTCCTCAAGGGCCGCGACTTGCTCGACGGCGGGGCCGAGCGGGTGCTGTCCGGGCTCAACCCGCGCTACATCCGCTGGAACCCACCCGTTCTCGAGGTGAAGACACCGATCCCGCTCTACACTGATATCCACCTGGACGGCCGCGGCTTGCTGCTCGTTCCTTCGCTGTTCGGCGCCGAGACGCATCCGCTCGCCATCGCCTCCCCGGAATCACAGCCCCTGCTCACGTATCCCGCCCAATCCGGAGATGGCGACGCGTACCCTCTGCTCATCCAGGGCGACTCGCCGATAGCGGCAGGCCTCACTTTCGCCCGCTTGGCCGCCCTACTCGGACGGACCCGTGCGACCGTCCTGTGCACCATCGCCGAGCATCCCGGATGCACCACAACCGAACTCGCCAGACGCGCCGGTATCGCCCCCGCCAGTGCCAGCGAACACGCCACCATCCTGCGCGAAGCCGGCCTGACCACCACAATCCGCCACCACAATCTCGCCCTCCACACCCTCACCGGATCCGGAACATCGCTCCTTAATCCGGACACTGCCAGCGCGACACCGTCGGGATTCTCAAGAGAGTTCCTGCACGAGACACCGACTCACGCGGGCCTAGACAACCCGGCATCACGTACTTGATCTTCAGTTAGCCGTACCTCGTTGCAGTCCGGAACCAGTACCCGGCGCCGTGCAGGCGTACCCCAGTCGTCGTCACAGGGGCAGCTCGGTAGTGTCCTGCTACACACGTTGTGCTGGTCATCGAGACCGCTACCGACGCGCTACGCCGCACGCAACCCTCACCGGCACGCCCGTACCGGCGGTACCGGGTTGTGGTCATCCGGACGGCAGCGAAACCTAGACCCCGGCCGCCAACCCCCGGCGACCTATAGTGGATCACCTTTCGCTGACTTGCCAGGTCCTGACGATCATCGGGACTGTAAAACGAGCGGTGTAACTCCCGATCATGGAAGTGCACCTGATGAGCGACATGATGTCCGGCGTGGACAACGCTGAGGACCCGAACCCCGAGACCGGGCTGGACGCCCTGTAGAGTCGAGGACGCGGCTAGCGCGTCGTTGTCTGCGAGTGCGTTAGGGCATCTGCGACGTCGAGCCCCTCATCGCGGCGGCCCGCGAGATGTCCACGAGCCCCGACCACGATTCGGCGCGGCTTTCGCCGACACCGCGTGGCTAGGTGTTGTCTAGTTTTGGCGGAGGTTGCCGATGACGGCTTCAGCCATTTTCGCGACCCCGCCGCAGCGGTCGTTGGCCCAGTAGTTGCGGGGCAGGTCCTTCCCGGTGATCTGGAAGGTGAGCATCTGCTGGTCGGTGACCTGGACGGCGACCGAGCAGTCGTCGGTGCTGCCGCGTTGGTGGTAGACGATGGCGGGCAGGCCGTCGATCGAGGTTTCGGTCCACGGCTCGAACAGGTCGGCTTTCCGTGCCGGTGACTCCGCCAGTTCGGTGAGGGTGCGCGGGTTTTTGGCTGGTTTCGAGGCGGTGGCGTTCGTGCCCAGGGGTGTGGCCCAGGAGCAGCCGTAGATGGGCGTGGTGGTCTTCCGGAACGCGCTCACGTCGCCGGGTGGGTCGGCGACGACGGCGGCTACCTGGTCTTTGGTGAGCAGGCTGCACGGGTCGGTGTCGAACTTGGCCAGGTCGAGGGGCTTGTCGACCTGGTCCAGGGGCAGCGGCGCGCCGGTCTGCGCGGGGGCGGGTGGCTGGGTCAGCACGCGCTCGGGAGTCGACGGGCCGCATCCGCTGAGCACGCTCACCGATACGAGAGCGGCGCAGCCGAGCACTCGCGTCCTCATGCGGGAGCTGCGGAGGGGTCGATGCGCCATTGCTTCTCGTTGTCCATTCCGGAGTTGGCGGGCATCGGGGGCAGGTCGGGGAAGTCGGTGTCGCCCTGCACGATGGCGGTGGCTTGCGCGCGGAAGTCACCCAGGGTGGTGACAGCCTGGGCGAACAGCCCGTTGATGGCGGTGACGAGGTTGGCGAACGCGTCCACGACCGCGTCGATGACGTCCTTGGAGGTGAACACGTCGACGATGGGAATCGCGGCGGTCGCGATCGCGACGATCGTCTTGTAGCCGAGCTTGCCGAGCTCGACGGCGCAGGTGCCGATGAACTCGATGGCTTTGCTGTAGGTCGCGATCACGCAGCCGGCGATCCCGGAGAGGATGCCGGACATGCTGCCGACGACGTCCTGCTGATCGCCGAGGGCTTTCCCGACGTGGTCGGCGTAGGTGTTGAACTGGGCGGCGGCACGCCCGTTCCAGGTGCCGGCCACCGCTTGGACGGCGTTGTCGATGTCGTCGCCGGCGTCGGCGAGGGTGTGGTTCTTCGCGAACTCCATGGCCATGTCCTGCACCTGGAACGCGTTGCCCAGCAGCTTGTTGCGGACGTCGTTGAGCAGCTGGATGATGTCGCCGCGGTCGAGCAGCTCGGCGATCCTGCGGATCTTCCCGTCGGATTCTTCGGGATAGGGCTGCGGCGCCGCGGGTGTCGGAGGGGCAGTCGGTGCGCTCACGGGTCAGCCCATGCCCTTCTCCAGGTCGCGCAGGCGCTTGAAGTCCGCCTCGTCCTGGGTGTCGTAGTAGTCGGCGGCCTTATCCAGCGCTTCGCCGAACTGCCCCAGCTGCATCGCGCCTTTGTCGGTCTTGTCGCGGATGTGGGCGATGGCGTTGTTGAACATCTCCACGACACCAGCCCGGGCACCCAGCATGCCCACGTCGTCGTCGCGCAGGACCACCTGCGCCAGGTCCTGCTGGCCGAACTTGAGCACCTTGTCGCGGGCGGCGAACACGTCGTCGGTGGCTGCGCGTAGGGCTTGGGGGTAGACCTCGAAGCCGGAGCCGGCCGCGGCGTTGCCGAAGGGGTTGGTGAAGTTGCCGTTGTTCATCGGTTCTCCCGCGCAGCGTCGTCGATCATGGCCTTGCGCCGGTCAGCGGCGGCCGATTCGGCGCCGGCGATGGCGCACAGGACGTGCCCGGCGAGGCTGGCGCCGGTCTGCCCGGCGACCGCGCCGCGGTCGAGGTCTACCGATACCAGGCCGCCGAGGCCGTCGACGGTCACTGTGCCGAGACCGGCCGCAATGTCGCGCATCAAGGGCAAGGCCTCACCGGTTTTGGCTGCCTGCTCCACCGCGGCGACTCGTGCGTCGATTTCTTTCGCGAGGTTGTACACCGACTCTTCAGTGTTCACCAGCGTCCGCCTCCTGGCTCCGGCTCGTCGGTCAGGAAGTCCAGCTCCTCGAAGCTCTCCTCGTCCGGCGGCGCAGCCTCACGCCGGGCCGGCGCACCCGCGGCAGCGGCGGGCGGCGGTTCGGCTGGTCGGTGCTGGGACGTGGCGAGGGGGACCGGCGGTGGTGGCGGTGGCTTGCCGAACAGGGCGTTCAGCTGCGGCAGCGCTGAGGCGCTGGCCGCGGCGCGGGCGCCGCGGACGGCTTCGACGATGCTCAGCCCGAGCCTCTGCGCATGGGCGCCATGCAGAGCCCGGTCTTCGATCCGCAGGTCGAGCAGCTTCCCCTGACCTGTGACGACGGCCGTCACCAGCTGGTCGCCCGAGCGTGCGGTATACCGGGCCGCGGCCAGCTTCGTGTCCAGCTCGCCGGCCTGCTGCTGCATCAGCCGCGTATCCCGCCGCGGTCCAGTCATGACGGCGTCACGAACTCAGCCATCCATCCCCCTACTCCAGGTTCCACCAATGTGACGGAACGTGCCCCACCAGGACCTTACTGCCCGTCGAAGCCGGCGCAACCACAACCCGAACGAACGGACCCGCCTCACACCGTCGTCGCGGCGGGCAGCCGGCCCTGCAGTTCCTCCACTGATCGGTGCGCGTCGATCGAGGCGTCGGCGTGTCCGCTTCATGAGCGCGTGTAGTGGAGGCTGTTCGACACCACCGTCTACAGCTTCGGCGCCTCTGCCAACGCGGCCAGGTGGTCGCTGTGGATGTTGTCGTGCGGTTCGCGGTAGTCGATCAACTCCACCGCCGCGTTGTGGTATCGAACCGGCTGGCGAGCAGCTTCAGCTCGTCAGTGGCCGTGGCCCGGCCGCGCTGCATGAGCGCGCTCGGCGGGCGGCGCGCCTGCGGCAGCCGGTCGGGCCCGCACATGCCCCTCAGGGCTTCGCCCACTCGCTGTGTTTGCGCTGGTCAAACCCCTGATCGGTGACAGCCAGTACGAGGACGACCGCTCAGTGCTGCAGGTGCGGTCCTCGCAGGGTGACCTTGACCAGCTCGGCTTGACAGATGTTGCACCGTCTCGCAGTATTCGAACAAGTGTTCGATGAGTTCGGGTTCGCTCGCGGCTTCCCCTCGTGGGCGTCTCCGGTGCGTGTTCGTGGTGCTGGAGGTGCGTGGTGGTGGTGCCGGAAGCGGTGGCCGGGCTCATGGCGATCCCAGGCGTCCGCACGGCCGCGGACCTCGGCGAGCCCAGCCTGGATACGGCAGCGTCCGCCGGGTCCTTGCCGATAGCGCCGGCCCTCGCCGGGCTGGTGCCCGGTGGGTTGCGGCGCGGCAGCACCGTCGCCGTCCGGGGCTCGACCGCGCTGATCTTGGCACTGCTGGCCAAAGCGACGCGGGAAGGAGCCTGGGCGGCGATCACCGGCATGCCGGCCCTCGGAGTGGTGGCGGCCGCCGAGCTGGGCGTGGACCTGGACCGGCTCGCACTCGTGCCGGACCCCGGGGTCGAACTGGTTGCAGTCGTGTCGGCGTTGATCGACGGCTTCGACCTGGTCGTGCTCGGCCCGGCCGCTGCCCGCGGTATCCAGCCACAACTTGCGCGTCGGCTGGCCGGACGCGTGCGCAACCGGGGCGCGGTCCTGATCTCCGCGGGCGCGTGGCAGGGCGCCGATCTCGAGCTAGGCGTCTCGAAGCGTCGATGGCGCGGCCTCTCGGACGATGGTTTCGGCCACCTGGATGCCCGTGAGGTCGTCGCGACCAGCCGAGGCCGCGGGGCGGCGGCTCGCCCACGCCATGTCGCGCTGCAGCTGCCCGGCTCCGACGGCGCCATCGGAGCCGTGGAGGCAACTGTCGGCGGTCGGCTGTCGGAGGTCGCTGGATGAGCCGCACGACGCCACGGTGGCGCCAGAACCGGCCCAGACCATCGTGAGTCAGCCCGTGGCCGACGGCCAGGTCGGTGGTGCCGTCCGGTCGGGGGCGCGCGGTGAGTTCGGCGGGCTAATCCCGGTCCGGCCGACGACCGGCACGCTCGTGGTCTGCCTGCGCGGTCATCGGCTCGAGCTCTACGGCCAGCTCAAGCCCTTCAGCCACCGCTACCGGCTGCACAGCACGCTGTGCGAGGTTTGCCGCACCCACGAAGCCTGCGAACCCGGGGCCCGGCGCCTCGCGGAGTGGGCGCACCTCGACGTCATGAGTCAGCACGCCGCGGATGCGGCGCCGGGTGACGGGCTCGTCCTCGTCGCGCATCCGCCGCCCGCCGGGACGATGGCCGGCCGGATCGAGTTGCGCCTCGATGGCACCGAGGTCGGCAGGGCCACCGTGACCACCTGCCCGCCGTGCCAGGCGGCCACCCTCGACTACGTTCACGTCGGGGCCGAGTACCGGCGCCTGCTCCCCGGCTGGCGAGCATCGCGCAGAACCAGCACGGGTCTGAGTCGGTGACGCGCAGCCATCCGCGTGCGGCCGGGTCGGCGCGCAACGCGTTGTCGACGACGTCACGCCCGGCCGCGAGTGCGTGCCGTGAGCTGGTCGCCGCGACGCCGGGACCGGCCTTGTCCAGGGCCCGCGCGGGGTCCCAGCCGCCAAGGATGAGCCGGGCAACGGTGCGCGTGCCGGTCACCCGCAGAGAGGTCAGCGCTCGGCGTCGCCACGGCGCGGAGGTGCCGGCCGCAGCGGGGCGCGGCGCGAACGCCGCAGCCGCGGGGAACCTCGGCGCGGCGGAAGTCACGGTAGTAGTCCGCGGCCAGCTCGGCGGAGTCGTCGCGGTGCCGGGCCAGCGCGGCCAGGACTTGTTCGGTCCGGCCGGGATCGGACAGCCGCAAGGGGTCCAGCAGCCGCCAGATTCCGAGGACGTCAGCGACGACCCGCGCCGAGACGCGGCCCTGGGCCAGGCGGTACGCGCCGGTGACCGCACGCCCGGCCGGGGTACTGGCCACCGGTCACCGCCCGGTCGGGTCGGTGGTGGCGCGGGCCAGGGTGTCGGCCAGGAGCGCGCGCCCGTCGAGGTTGGCGGGCATCTGCTCCCAGCGGGGCACGTCCTGATCGGTGACACCCGGCAGCCGCTCCCAGGTCGCTCGCGCAGGAACGTCGAGCATCTGCACGGCCTTGCCCCAGGCATCGACCACGGCCGCGTGGGACCGGGTCGAGGTGCCGCGCCAGCGCACGACCGCCGTGGTGTCTAGCCAGCCGGCCTCATCTCCGGCGGCGAGGCAGGACAGCCGCAGGGTCTGCTGCCAGGACTCGCTGTAGGACGTCTTCCGCTCGCCGACCCGGCGCTGCAGTCCGGCGTCGGCGGCGTCGATCGTGTCGGCGGCCAGGTTGGACAGCGACCCGTGCAGTGCCCACGCCGCGGGGTCTGGGTGATCGCGGCCAGGTGCCGCAGGATCTGCTCCAGGACGGCGACGTAGCCGGACATGTCTGTGGAGTCGAACGTCCCGAACCGCGTCTCCGGCGAGTCGGAGTGCGGCAGACGGTCCGGGCCGATCGGCGGTTCTTCTTCGTCGTCTAGCTCCAGCCCGGCGGCCCAGCGCTGCCGGTGCGCACCGTGCTCGCCGGTCGTCATGAGCAGGAACGTCTGGTAGTTGAGCCGGTCTTGAATGTCGAGGACCGGCGCGACCACTTCGGGACTGTCGGCGTCGAGGTCGTCTTCGTCGAGGAACCGGACAATCGGGCAGACGCCCAGGCTGTGTTCGGCGTGGTCGAGGTAGGCCGGGCCCTCGCCGGGGTCGTTCTCGGCGAGGGTGTAGACGGCCTGGTCGTCGAACAGCCGGTAGATCTGGCGCGGCCCGTCCGGGGTCAGGACGTTTTCCGCTGAAGTACGTAGATCGGTCAGGGGTCGGCGTCGTCGGCATAGACGGCGGTCACGTTCCGCGGGGACACGCCTCGGATGGCCGGACCGTGTCGCCGGGCAGGACGGTGGTGTAGGACCAGCCGTACTTCGGCGTGGCCCGGTGCACCGCCGCCTGGCGACGCGCCAGGCCGTTCAGGTTCCAGTGCGACCAGCCCAGCGGCTCGTCCGCCTGGTCATCGCCGAGCGCGCGGAAGCCGTCCACGAACAGGTTCTGCGCCAAGAGCTGCATAAGCAGGCGACACCAGTTCGTCCGCGACCGGTCCAGCAACCAGCGGTACGCCCGCCGGGCCGAGCGAGGAGCGAACGGCAGGTCGTGATCCCCTGGACGTAGCGGAGAATTCGGTTGTTGCGAGCTTGGTCCGGCCAGACGGATTCGATCCAGTGAGCAATATCAGCAGCTTGAGAGCGCGTTAACGACAAGGCGCAGTCTCCTTCCTGCGGAGCCGGTAAGATGACTCGTTCTAACTCGGCTTGCAGCAGAGAATCGAAGGAGCGACGTGGGCTATCTCGGGCTCGATTGGGGCAATGTGCCGTCTTGGTTCTCGGCGGCTTCCTTCTCGGCGGCCGCATATGTAATCATCAGGGACAGGGCGCACAAAAAACGTAGTCAAATAGATAGTGTAGGACTCTGGGGAGAGATTGAATTCGAGAAGTCGGCGCCGTCAGATACGCCCTCTACTCGCATAATCCCTACGCTGCACGTGAAGAACGCAAGCAAGCTGCCGGTGTATCTAGTAGCTGGAGAGTATGAATTGTCCGGACAGCTGCGCCGCAAGGGATCAGCTAGTGAGTATGGGCCTACAAATCCAGTGATGGAGCCCTTCCCGCTCTCGGTAGACGGCCGCTTGGGTCACTCTGTCATCCCCCCGGGCGAAATGGTAAGGATCGAGGGCGTGAGCAAGGTGATCGAAGGCCATTACGACTCCATCAAAGTTAATTCGGATGGCGACAGGGTGGCAAACCTTGAGGTGATCATCAAGCGAATTAGCGTTCGCGACAACAGTGGTACTACCTGGAAGCTGATACCCAGAACGGGCTCCGATCAAGAATATTGGTTTCTCGAACGACAGAAAGAAAGATATAGATCGATTCGCAAATTCGTATTGAAGCGACGATTCATGTAAAAGCGCGGAGCCTGCCGGTCCGCTTGCGTCCGCGTTTGGTCCACTCCGGATAGGCGAGCACGAGGCGGCGAACGTGACGGGCGTCGATCAGACACACCGCGAGATCGATCTTGTGCGGCGAGTCCCGCGCCTCCTTGCGGATCAGCACACCGTAGCGGCTCGGCTGGCGGCGGGCGTTGAGCACGTGTCGCTTGAGCCGCGGGTCACCATCGTGGGTCAGGGCCTTCTCGGCCCCCTGCTCAACGCGGAATCGCGACGTGCCGCGGCGAGGCCAGCTCGGCGCAGCGGACAACGACGTCCGGCGGCTTCTGCAGGTTGAGCCCGCTGGACATGTAGAAGATGATTGAGGCTCCCTCTGCCAGGTCGAACGGCCCGTCGGGGAGCCGTTGGACGCGTTCCCGCGGGTATTCCCCGAAGTCGAGCATGATGCCAGTCGCAGGCCCGTCGCCGGTGTTCTGGAGGCGGAGGCTGCCGCCGTCAGGCCAGACGGTGAACTCCGGCGCCTTCGCGGCCTCAGCGTCCCGCTGCTCGTGTCGACGGTCGAGGCGCGTCGATGCGCGTCCGGCGAAGAACGTCAAAACGGCCGGAAATCCGATTTTCAGCACGTCCCACCAACTCATGACCGAGAAGTCGCGGACCGTAGCCCGGTTGCAACAAGATCAACGGAGGACGCGTGATCAACTGCAGTACCGGCGTCCCGCGTGTCCAGACGTTCGAGGTGGACGTCCCGATGATGCGGCGCCGCACCGGCGGCCAGCTCGAACCGCCGCTCTCCGCCAACGACCGCTGGCACTGGACGCAGGAGAACCAGCGCACGCAGGCGTTCCGCCTCGGCGTCCGTGACGACGCCCGCCGTGCCGAGATCCCGGCCGGCTCGTGCCTCGTCGTCTCCCTGCACTACCGGCCGGGCGACAATCGGCGCCGGGACGCCGACAACCTGTACCCGACGCTCAAGGCCGCGTGCGACGCCCCCGCCGGGACTGGGTCGGGCTCGAGCTCGTCCCGGACGACACCCTGCGCTACATGACGAAGCACATGCCGGTGATCCACCTGGGCGCGGGGGAACGGCGCCTTTGGCTGGAAATCGAGGTTCGCCCGGGGGCGTCGGCGACGAGCTGCCCCGGCTCCCGCGCGTCGTGCCGGAGTGGCACGAGTCTGGTGCCTGCGACCTGTTCCCCCGAGCTCGACTTCATCGACGCTAAGGGCCCGGCCGCCGACGCCTGCCGCGTCATCTGCCGTGCCTGCCCCGTCCGGCTCAGTGCGCCACCGATGCGCTTGAGCGCGGGGAGCCGTGGGCGATCTGGGGTGGCCTCGACCGGAAGGACCGCAAGGTCGTCACCGCCGAGCTCGGCTACACCGCGCCCGCGGTGATGCCCGTGCACGGCACGAGCGGCCGGTACGCGAAGTGGGGGTGCAAGTGCGCGGATTGCCGCGCCGCGCACACCCTCTACGAGTCCGAGCGCCGGATTACCGCACGCCGCAAGGCGAAAGCCCGCGGCCTGCGGGTGTCGCCGCTCGCCCTCGACCGCCCGGTCCGAAGCGGCCGGCGGACCCTCGGCCCCGGGCAGCTGCTGCTGCTCCTGCCTGGCCTCCCACCGCACCACGCCGCGGAAGCCCGCCTGATCGACCTCGACCTCGCCGCCTGAACAGGAGAGCCCCATGCCCGAAGATTCCCAGCCCGCGACCCGGCTCGACCCCGAGCCGCCATCCGCCGCGGCGCCCGCCGACACCCTGGGCGCCGGTGCGCTGCTGCCCGAAGTCGCCGCCCTGGTGCCCGGGGGCGGCCTGTTCGCCCGCTATGACCGTGCCCGAGCCCGTGCTCGACCACCGGAACCAGACTGTTGCCGGCGTGGTCCGCTGGAGCGGCGAGGCCCACGGCTTCACCGCGACCGCGATCACGGGCGAGGACGTCCAGGTCTTCGTGCGCCCGGTTGCCACCGACACCGAGACCCGCGTCGAGCTCGTCGACGCCGCGGGGAACGTGCTCGGCGCCGCGAAGCCGCACCACGACCCCACGATCGACGTGTCCGGGTGCTACGTCGAGCCGGACGCCGAGGCCGCCGGTGAGTAGCCCGCTGGTCGGGTCGCCCCTGTCCGGGCGCCCGCCCAACGTCGCGCCGCCCGTCGAGCCGCCGCCGGCCGAACCGGTACTCGCGGTCGGAGACCAGGTGACCGTGACGTCGAGCGGCGGCACGTTCGAGGCCACGGTCACCGCGGTCACGGCGAGCGGAAGCTCGGCCAGCACGCCGCCGGCGACGGACCCCTCGCCCGGCGAGCCGCCGCCCGACCCACCCGACTTGCCGTAAGTCGAACACGTGTTCTACGGTGACGTGGTGTGTTGGGGGTCTCCGGGACCGACCCCCCCCCACACACCCGCTGGGCGACACAACACCCCCACAAGCTGAACGAGCCCACCGGCAAACACAACCCC